>JAFTZC010000067.1 GCA_017461065.1 Clostridia bacterium
ACTTCGCCGAAGGTTACCTTGATGTCCTTAGGTAGAGTGAATATGCCGTTATCCCCTACTACGTATTGGTCGTAAACGAGCTCGTTACTGCTGATAGAGTAATCCTTGTGGCTGATTTGACCGGAAGAAAGTGTCCTTACCTTGAAGTATAGGTGGATAAGTTGGGTTTCGCCGTTGTAACCAACGATAGTACCGGTTGCAAGCAAAGTCTTGTCGTAACCCGACGAAGTGATTGCTTGGGATAGTTTTTCAGTGCTGAACTTGGTTGGGTCGTTGTCGTCTGCGAAAATCTGGTTTGGCATCCAAGCGCCGCTCAAGGTAAACTTGATATCGTATCCGCTGATGAAGGTTGCCGTTTGATTTGGCACGATAGTGGTGGGTACGTTGTCGATGAAGTTGTCGAGCGGTAGGTAGTCGTAAACGTTTTCAATTTCGATGGTTCCGTTTACGATTTGATATAGACCTTCGTTTTCGGTCGTGTAGTTGGTTAGATTTACGTTCTTAGCATAGAAGTTCAAATATCTTCTAAACTTTTGACCGTTGGGAAGATACGTAAAGAGCTTTACCGTACGCGTTGAAGCAAAGTTGAAGAATTCGTACTTGATATTCTTGACTATCGCGCCTTGAGCAATTACTTCGTTGCTTACAAGACTCGATACGGTTTCGTCGGCGTACCATACGAGATTGTCGTAGGTTACCACTCCGCTGTTGACGTACTTGACGGAATAGTTGGTGTCAAGCACGTAACCGTCGTTGGTTTCGTATAGCGGATAGCCGTTTTCGTCAAAGATTTCTACCGATTCGTTTTGAGCGTCGTCTTCGCTAAGCTCGGTGGTATCCTTTAGATAGGTGAGCGTTACGGCAAAGGGTTGGACGCAACTGCCCTTGGTGAGCTTGGTTACGGTCAAACGGATGATAACGTGAGTATCGGTGATAGTAACGTCGGTATCGGTGGTAGTAGCGTTGCCGTAAACAAGGTCGTCGAAATCGTCGCGAAGCTCATATTCGAGTTCGTTGTTACGTACTGCGTCTGCAAAGCTCAAAGCTACGTTTGAGAATAGGTACTTGATATATTGGCTGGGCGTGGTTAGACCTTCGACGAGAATGCCGTTTTCGTCTTCGTATTCTCCGCTTAGAGCGAAGAACTTGTTGAAGGTGATGTTGATGACGTTGTTGCCAACCATAGTAACGGTGGTGTTACCGTCTTGGTCAACTACGGCGTTAGCACGCTTGGTTTCGGTTACGAGTTGAACTTGTTGAATGCCCTTGTCGTCTCTCAAAGACAATAGCTCGTCAAAGTTGGTGAAGTTGATGTCGCCGAGTACTCTGCTGAATACCTTGAAGCCCATCTTGATTTCTTGCTCTTGGACGGTGCCTTCTCTGATGATACCGCGCAAGAAGATGATGTCGTCTTCGTACGCGCCGTTATTATAATAGGTAGAAGAACCGAGCGGGCTTTGGAGCACGCTTAGGAACTCGTCCATATTAATCCAGCTGATATCGATATCCTTTGAACGGGTGCCGTCTACGAAACCGATGCCAACTTTGTCAAGGCCTGCTGCAAGCTTGTCGTATAGTTCTTGAGATTCGACGTCGTAGGTGTCGACTTCTACGTAGTGGACGGTGACGCCCTGTCCGTTTTCTTGTTGAATGAGATAGCCGTCGTCAGCGCTATCTGATACGCCGTAGATACGATAGGTTACTACGTTCTTAGCGTCAAACGATAGGCTTAGCTCGATAGTTTGAGTAAGTAGTCCTTCACCGGCTTCGCCTTGAACGTCAGTGTAGATAGTGACGATACCGCCGTTTGGTGAAGTAATTAGGCCTTCGGCACTCTCGCCGCCTTCAAGATACCAATTGGTGGTATAGGTCTTGTCTTCAATACCGCTACCTACGGGGAATTGTAGCGTGATGGTGTCGGGTAGGTCGATTGCATCGTATGGGTTGAGCCCTTCAAGGAAGTATCTTCTGTATGCTTCCACTTGAGTGTCGTCACCTTCGGGAATTTCGGTGTTGAAATCGTTATAGCGACGTACAACAACGTCCATTCTTGCGCCTTCGGAGTCATACATTAGCACGTTTTGGTAACTACTTGACTTATTATGGATAATCATTTCAAGGGTTTGGGTGAGTTCGCCGTCACCGATAACACCCTTTACACGCAAGTAAGTTTCGTTGGTAAAGGCATTTAGAATGCGTCCTTCTTCGTCAATAATATTTGCACCGTCGCTAAGCCAGGTTACGGGATAGCCTATGAGCTGCTCCTTGCCTTCGTATACGACTCTTACGTAAACCTTTTCAGGTAGGTATACGTTGTCTTTCTCGTTGCTGTATGGGTCAAACTCAAAGTAGTTGTTTGCTACGTTGCCGTTTTCGATGAAGCTTGCAAGGCTAACCTTGACTGCTTCGTAAGTGGTTAGCTCGTCAAGGATAACTCCGTCGGTTGAGTAACTAACGGAAGTGATAGCAAGAGTGGTGTCTGCACGAGTGCCTATTACACGGGTAGGACAAACTACGGTAAGCGTTACGTTTTGCTTGCCTACTATATCGTCGCCAAAGGTGCAAGTAGTCTTGTTGGTCTTGCCGTTTGCAAGTGGGTGGATAGAGCGGTCGATTGTTACGTTGTCTGCGTAAGAGATGCTCCAACCGAGTGCGCTATCATAGTAGCCGTCGCAAAGTGGGTCGGTGGATACGTAGCCTTGTGGCTCTACGCCGATTATTCTATAGTGACCGGTTGCAAAGTAAATTCTTACTTCGTTTTGTGCGGTGGTGATACTTGGGATAGTGTAAGTAGAAGTTACCAAGCTGTCTACGGTATAGTAGCCGTGGTCTTCGTCGTTGATTTGAACGTATGCAACTTCCTTTGCTTGAACAACGATAACCATAGCAATATCCAAAGTTTGATATTTTTGGACTATGGTATATTCGCCGCCTGCAAATGAAATCTTGCTTTCGTCAAAGCCCCAATCGAATTCATCAAGATATACGTAGCGTACTTCGTCGCTGTCGGTATATGCGTAGAATGCAAGAGCAAGGGTTTCGGAGCTAAGGCCTGAAGCATCGCCTTCAGCTCTATACTTGAAGGGGTAATAGGTCTTGCCTTCGGCTTCTGCATTACGCTTGTTGATTGAGTATTCGTACGGGTCGATGGTTACCTTTGCAACGATTGGGATATTGTTATAATAGTCGCCTGAGTTAACCTTGATGTTTCTACCGAGTACGTCAAGGCGCAATGTAAATCTTCTTTCTGCAATAGAGCCCTTTCCGATTACGACTTCGTAATCTTGTGCACGCAAGCCGCCCATTAGTTGGTCGATATTCTCGTTATTATATGGGAAACCTTCGATTTCGTATGCAAGATATCCCCTTCTGCCGTTGGTGTAAATAACTTCGATGGTTTCGGGAATGGGGTTAGCTTTAGATGGATCGATGGTCATTTGGCTGTTATAGAGTGCTTGAACTACGCTCGTGCCGTTGACGGTGTCGGTGAAGAACAATCTATAAGTTGCGATTTGGCCAAAGATACGTGCTTCGGGGTGATATTCGTAAACGCCTGTAATAAGGGTTGCCGATTCACCTTCGAAGGTGAGTTTGAATTCAATATGCTTGTCGCCGAAGGTTACGATAGCGGTGTCTACCCAAGTTGCCTCGTAGATAGAAGTCCATTGTACTTCGTCAACGATATTGATGCTGGGGGTTACGTAATCGTCAGCATTCTCAAGGGTTTCGGGAGCAGCAAAGTTTACGTTTACCTTTAGGTCGGCTATGAAGTTGCTTACGCCGAAAATGTTTTCAAGTGGGTCGACACTCATGCCGTCTTCCTTGGTGTAGGGGCTAATCTTTACGTTGAGATAGTCACGTAAGTCGTCGTCACCACACTTGTCGCATAGTCCGTCGTTATTGCTATCGATGTGTTCGCCAAACGAAATATGTGCGTCACTTGCCAAAATCTCAAGTGCGTTTACTATGGAATCGAACTCCCAGATAGCCTTATTTTGAGTTAGCTCGCCGATAAGTCTAAGGATTTCGGCTCTTGGCATCTTATATTTTACGCCAAGGTCGTAGTGGTTGATTAGGATTGTTTCGGGGTTGAGCACGTCAGAGCAAATATCTACAAGCTTAGTATCGTTCTTCTTGATGCTTGCACGTACGTAGAAATCTCCGCCCGTTTGCCATAAATCCATATCTATATATAAGGTATCGCTTATGGCAATGCCGTAGTCGCCGTTCTTGCCGCTGATATCGCCAATGAACAAGCCCATTGCGCCCGAGATATCGTTATATTCACTGCCTTGAGTACGCAAGGTGCCTTCGACGTGAACGTTGATGGTTTCGGGATTATCAAAATCTTCGAAGGTGTCGAAGTAGCCTATCTCTCCCTTATCCGGGAAGTTAATTACAAGGCCGCTTTCGGGTACTTTTTGACTTTGCAAGGTGAGTACGAATAGGTCGTCGCTGCCATTCCTTACGGTGATAGCAATATCGTCGTTCAAAGTGTTCCAAGCAAGCTCAATGTTGAGATTGTCAAAGTAACCGAGCTCTATAATATCTCTGATAAGGCCTTCTTCTAAGCCAAGAGAGTTTGCAATAGAAGTAATAAGCGTTTCGCTTGATTCGCCCATAACTTCGCTGATAAACTCGTTGTCTACGGTAATATAGAATACGCCGTTTTCACTTCTGACCTTTTCAATTAGTACGTTAAACGATTGGTTGTCTTCAAGTGAAGGATTGCCTTCTTCGTTAGTACCAAAGATGCCGCTCAAATCGATATCAATAGTCAATAAGCCGAGAGCCTTTTCGAGCAAAATTTGTAGTTCTTCGCTCATATTGAAGCTTGGAACTTCAAGACGTGGGAAGCCGAGCTTATCGGTATCGATGATATCGCCGATATAGTTTTCGATTAGACCTTGTGCATCGATATAAAGCTTGCCTTCCTTATACATAGCGCCAAAGATACGCTCATTGCTTGCACCCGTAGCTTGGTCATAGGTGCGGTTTACTACGTCGACGAATACTTCGTTTAGGTTGTTGTCGTCAACGGAGAAATTGCCCTTAATTTCGGTGTCGAAAGATTGGTCGTATGCAGGAACGTATAAGTCGCCGACAAAGTGGAGAGCACTTGCATTCATTGCAACGTAGTTGTTGGATGCAGGGTCGTCGAATTGAGTAAGTCTAATCTTACCGGCGCTGTAATCGGTAGAATAATTTACGTCAAAGAAATAGGTGTCAATATTGTTGGCTTGGTTACCTGCAAAGGTTAGGCTGAAGTCGGTAACGTTAAGGTCGCCGTTTGCTTCGGACTCAAATACGGTGAGCATTTCGGTTGCGGTAAACAAACCTACTTGTACCCTACCGAGGTCGCTGAGCTCAAAGCCCATTAGTTTGTTGGTAACAGCGTCAAAGCGCGTACCGAGCGTTGCAATGTTGTCTTGGATAAAGTCGTTGACCGTGGACTTAAGTTGGTCAAGGTTGATGTTTTCAACGGTTACGTTATGTTCGGTGGAGGATAGAATAATTTTGGTAATGTTTTTGGTATCTGCAAAGCTTGACATAGCTTCGATTTTGTCAGCAAAGTCAACCGAGAACAACGTATGCTGCATATCGAGAGCCGTTATAGTCTCAAAGAATAGCTTGAAGGTGGAAGTACCGCCAAAGCCTTCCATTCTTATGTATTTATCACCCATTTGGACGTACAAACAATTATCCACATAGTAGATAAAGGCAGTATTGGCCTGCTTGTTGTAGTCGAAAATACGCACCATAATTTCACTATCTTGGTCGCGGGATAGGTCGTAGTTTGCTTGATATTCAACACCTACGTTTACGGAGTTTGCAACCAAAGTATAACTTGAATCGACGTAGCGGGTGCCGGCGGTCTTTTCCGTGATACGCTCGCCTGCATTGACAAGGCCTTCTTTGATTTCGGCAAAGATTTGACTCTTGTTTATGGCGGCGCTTGAGTTTTGACCGTCGTCGGTTATGCCACTATCGTTTGCTGGTGGCGTAACGTCTCCGCCGTCTCCGGACGGCGTACAGGCGAGTAGCGCAGCTGCGAGCGCCACTATCAGTAAAATCAGAATTAATCTCGGTAGTTTTCTGTTCATTCTATTCTAACCTCCCGGGGGAGCTTGCGCTCCCACCGTTTAATTATGCGTTGAGTTTGGTTTCGAACATATCCGTCTTGACGGTTGCAATAACGTTTGCACCGTAGGATATTTCTACTTCAGCGGACTTTCTAACCTTGCTTCCGTCTTCAAGGGTTTCGTATGCGTCCCAGCTCGTTACGGTGTAGGTATAGCTATGAGTGATTTGTTCGCTTGCACCAGTAGTTAGTACGGAGTACATTACGTCGTAGTAAGCGCCGTATGGGTTGGTCGTGCCGGCATAGGTGGTTGCGGTATACGAAGTCTTGACTTGAGCATCCATCAAGGTCTTGTCGCCTTCCGTGTAGAAGGTGGTTTGACCAACGGGCGTCATATCAAGTAACAGTAACATAATGTTTACGATTTGCTCGTATACTACGGTGCTACCGCTATAAACGCTTACCTTTACCTTCCAGAAGTCCATCATTCCGCCGCGTACGTAGTTGTCGCCAAATCTTACGACGTCGCCGTTTGCTTCCCTATCCCACCAAGTGATGCTGAAGGTGTAGCCTTCGGTCGTGATATCGTTGCCGTTATGCGTACCCTTGATTTTATCACTTGCAAGAGTAGTTACGTATACGTCATCGCCGTACGGGTCACCAAAGTATGGCTCGATTGGGTTAAGAACCTTTACGATTCTTTGTTCGCCTTGTCCTGCCTTCAAGGAGTCGGTTCCCATTCCGTAGCCAAGGTCTAAGCCGGTGATTTCGAAGCTTTGGTTCCATACTCTCTTGACCATATTGGTGGTGTAATCTCTACCTGCTACGCTGACGGTCTTGGAGTATTGAGTCTTGGTGTTGTTGGATACGTAAACGTTTTCGTCCCATTCGTTTACAACGTAGGTGTAGCGTTGTTCGCTTAGGCCGTAATCTCTGATTGCGGTGTTTAGAACGTTGTCGGTTATCGCTCCGCGAGTTACGCTTGCACCGATTAGGTAATCAAGGTACAAGTCCTTATAAGGATTAGACGCGCCCGCGTATGTAGAAGCGTTGTAGTTGGTCTTAATGCTTGCGTTGGTTAGGATGCTGCCCGATTGATTGTTGATATAGCTCGTTGGGCTCATATCAAGAGCAACGAGTACGATTTCAAAGGTTTGGGTGTAGATGAAGGAGTCGTCGCTTGGGTTGGTTAGCTCGAGTAGAACGCTCCAATTTCTGATAACACCGCCTGCAAGCATAGTATCTGAAATCTTTGGTGTGGTGACGGAGTTCCAAATTACTCTCGTAATTAGGCCTTGGTCGTCGTAGCTTACTGCATACTCGGTGTTATAGGTACCGATTGCAGAAACTCTCATATTTTCAAAGATTGGGTTTAGTGGGTTAACGACGAAGATAGCGTTGTTTTCCGTACCCATTCCGTAGCCAAGGTCAATTTGGAGAATGTTGGGGTTCTCGTATTGATAGGTTGCGGGAGTGAGTTGGAACTTGTTGGCTAACTTTTCGTTTGCAAGGATGAAGTAACCGGTTGCTTCGCCTTGGCTCTTAGCTCTGTTGAGAGCGTCTTGGTCCCATACCAAACGATAGGAGTAATCGCCATCAAGCGAGCTGTCAACGTCGCTTGGATTGATGCCTTGTGGTATGAACTTTCTGCTTACCACTCTCGTTTCGCCGGACGTTGCAGGGTTAGCTGAAACAACTTCAAAGTCTACGAGATAGTGGTCGATAGAAGATACGCCCGTGATAGCGCTGATGATAAATCTCATCGAATCGCCTTCCATAATGATATAATCGCCGCTTGCCGTAGGACGACGGGTTGCTTCGTATTGGTAACGGTCGACGTAAACCTTGATTACTACGGGTTGTCCACGCTCTGCGTTGTAGATATTACCCGTTACGTAGATAGCTTGTAGAGCGCCTTCTGCCGTGATTTGGTCGTCGCTAAAGTTCCAAACGAGTGGGTAATTTACACCGCCTGAGTATGCGCTGACTACTTCGCTCGGTAGGTCGCTTGCCTTGCCGCTGAAGATATCTTCGTAGTGGTAGTATGCGTTTGGCTCTTGGTAGCCTGCGTAACTATCAACGATACCGCTTACGAGCTCGTAAGTGTCGAATACTCTGTCGAATACCTTGACCCTTAGGAGCAAGGTTTGGTCTGCAAGACCGGAGTATCCGCCGAGAGTAGAAATAAATGCAAAGTAGCTATTACCGTTGTTGAGTACGGTGTCGTGAGTGTCGTACATAACTTCGAAGTCGGTAGGTACGTCCCAAGTTAGGTCTACTACAAGGTCTTCGCCTTCGGCAAATCCGATGGTTACGCGGTTAGGTACGGAGATGTTATCTTCGGTGTATGGGTCTAACCAATAGTAGTCGTTTACGTTTTCGCCTACCATCTTCTTGCCTTCGATGGTTTCAACCGTCTTATCCAAGAAGTGGAAGATTACGTTGAGCTTTTGACCATCCTTCAAGGTTGCGTAGGTATAAACGTCCCTATCGGGGTCGCCCATAGTTAGACCGCTGATATGGTGGCCGTTTAGGTCGTAACCGATTTCGTTGATTTGTTCGCCGGTTTCGGTTAGATAGAAGTATACGCCCGAGTAGTTAAACTCGTGAGCATATCCGTCGTGTACGGAGTCGGCATCTAAGTCTACGAAGCGGTCTTCAGCGTCGTAGTTGAACTTGAGTTGGCTCGGGATAATAAACGTGCCGTTGTACGCCCAGTTGTGATATGCGTCGATATTGACGACGATATATCCAAGGTCGTTCTTAACTTCGGACTTGAAGTGACGAGCGGTGGAAACTTGAGCGTTGTCGTAACCGAGTTGCATTACTTCGGTGGGGAGAACCTTGAGCTTCAAGATTACTTCCTTGCCCATAATCATAGCTTTTGCAAGGTCGATTACGCCGTCTGGCTCGCCTGCCGTGCCGCGATAGTCGATAGCATCAAGTTCTTCACGAGTTGCGATTAGTGACCATACAATGCCGCTCTTAACCAAGGTTGAGCTGGTGTTACCAATCTTAATCTTGGAAGGTAGGCTATCGGGGGTTACGAAGCTTGACAAGCGGTAGTTGTCGTATAGGTTGTCAATTACGAGCGTACCGAAGTGGATGTCGTAACGGCTGGTATCGTCGTCTGCGGAGTGGAAGTCGGATCCGATGTCGTAAGTAGGAGCGGTGATATTAACGTATACGCGTGAGCTATCGGGTAGCATAGCGGATAGCCAAATTTCGCCGCCAAGCATCAAGCGTTCCCAGCTGATGGTCGTCATTTGCTCGTACGGATAGACTTCTACCATTCTTACCGTGGTATCGCCCCAATACTCGTCTTCTGCCGTTTGAGACGGGAATGCAATGGACCAAACTTCGGGTAGAGCTGCGCCCGAGCCACCGTATACGGTGATGCTTCCGTCAGCGCGCTTTACGGTGAAGGTAAGGTTATCTTTGAGCACGTAGCCGTTTGGATACTTGGGAGTATTGTCGGCGTTGTAGACTTCGAGCACGATGGTATCGATGATGTTGTTTTGGTCGTCTGCGAAGTCAATCTTATCTTTATTTTCCGCCGTTAGAGTAAATCTAATGGTGTAGTCGTGTGCGCCCTTATCTTGACCAACATAGATATCAACGCCTTGACCGTATGCGCCGTTCCATTCTTCGATGAGCTTTTGAGTGTCGAGCGTGCCGTAGATTGGTAGTGATGCGCTACTTGCTGCGTCGGTGATTCTAATTGGAGCAAGACTCTTATCGGTGAAGGTTACGGTAATATCGCTCATCAACCAATTGAAGAAGTCGTAAGCCGTCATACCGCTTCCGTCTGCCATAGCGATTAAGCCGTGGGTGTTGATTACGATATCCCATAGCGCGATAGCGTTATCTTCTACGAGATAGGTTCTATTTGCGCCACTTGGCATATTCTCGTTTTCGAGATTATTAAGGGTAATGGTTTCGATTATCTTACCTTCGATGTCGTAGGTGAGATACATATCCTTTTGGAGAGCGTAAGCGTCACCGAGTGTGGTTACGATTTCGACGCTTGTTCCTTGGACCCAAGGAGCGTGCTCGTGCCAATCGGCGTTATAGGTACGGGTAGTGCCGTCGGCAAATAGGATTTCGAGAACTTCGGGGATTTGGAATCTTGCGTAGGTATCAACCGCCCAGTTGTAGGTCTTTAGTTGATAATCGCTTCTTGCTACGTCGGTTGCGACCAAAGTATCGTCGTAGTTGATGCCGCCGTTTACCAAGTTGCCGTCTGCAAGCTCACCCGAGAGCATCTTGAAGGTGATATCTTCTGCAACGCCGGTCATATGTTGGACGAGAACGTAGATAACCATAGTGTTATCGCCTGCACCGATAGTAGCTTCAAGGAAGTAGTAGTTAGCGGTTAGATTTTGGTCGATTAGCAATACGTATTCGCCGGTAGCGGCGTCGTAGTGGACAACGTTATCCCCTGCGCGGTTACGCCACTCTACCGTGTAGAAGTATGGGCTATAGGTGCCGGGGGTCTTGCCGTCAAATAGTACGTAGACTTCTTTTGGTAGCGTCCAAGTGGTGCTGTCGTATGGGTCAACGTAGAATACACCCCAATTATCGCCAACGGTGGTTTGACCGGGCGTATAGTACGGAGCTACTTGGATATTCATAACGGTTTCGGTGACTTCGTGGAAGTCGGAGCCCGTCTTGAAGGTGTAATCACGCTCACCGATAATCTTATCTGGAACGTTAACTTTGATGTCGATTTCTTCGATGAAGAACCAACCTTCGTCGTAGTCACCGCGGTGATACCACTTTCTTTGTAGGTCGAAGTAGTTAGCAAGGTCAAAGAATGAAGAAGTGGTATCGGTGGTCAAATCCAAGAAGGGATAGGTATTGCCTTCGAGTTTAACGTTGGTTGCAACGGGTTGAGCCCACTTGATGATATTTAGAGCGTTAGGTCCGTCGAGAAGTTCGCCGAATTTTACGCCGCTAAAATCGGTTGCGTACTTGCCAAAGGATTCGGGCAAGGTGCTAAATAGTGACGGGATACCTTCTTCGGAGTAGTTATAATCGTTGAAGTTGAGCACGTACTTGTCGCCTTGTGGTCCTACGAAGTAGTAAACAAGGTCGGTAGGAATGGTGTAAGTATCGGGCTCTAAAGCGTCGACGGTATACTCGTTGTGGTTTTCTTCGCCCACTACCCAAGCGCTTTCAAGGGAGCGTGGTAGCACTTCAACGGATAGCGCGATAACTTGACCGTGGAATACGGTGTAAACGTAGGTATACTTACTTACGCCTTCGCTGTGACGGTTGTTGATATCGAATTCTTTGTAGATAGCGGTGTTCCTTGAGTTATCGTCAAATAGCCAAGTGAAGTAGCCTACTTCGTCGGGGGTATCTTCTTCGGGGTCGTTATAAATCTTGGTGAAAGTGAAGGTAACTTCATACTTTTCGAAGTACCAAGATACGAAGTTCTTCATAAGCTCTTGTTCGGAGAGCATACCGCTATTCATATAGAAAGCTTTGTAGATTAGGTAGACGTATGGGTCGACGGAAACGTAATCCGCAACGGGAGCGCGAACGGTGCCGTCGGGAGTTTCGATATTTACGTACTTAGTGGTATCGATAGTTCTGTTTAGAACCTTTACGACGACGTTTTCGCGGTAGGTTGCCATCATTCCGTCACCGATTACTACGTAAACTACGAACTTACCGCCTTCGAGAGTAAGGTCTTCCCAATCCATATCGGTGAAGCTGAAGGTGGAGAAGATGGTGTTATCCCAGTCGACTGCGTTATAGTTTTCGCCGCTGAAGTCGAAGTCGTAATCGAAGCTGATTGCCGGGCTCGAAGCGACTCTTGCTTCGCCGAGAATGGTTTGAAGGGTTAGCGAATCTTGATAGGTTTCGGCAAAGAAGTATTCTTGGTCGTAGTCGTAAAGCACGGTGTAGTTAGTGCCGTCGCCCCTTGGGATTTCAAGGCAGTACATACCCGAGTCAAGGTCGAAAGTGAACGTGAAGCCCTTGCTCGTTACAAAGGTACGTGGATATACCTTGACGGGAGCTTCGCCTTCGGCGGGTTCGCCGAAGTAGTGCTTAGCCATAAGTTCCTTGCGGATTTCTTCGGTTTCAACAACGTAGTAGTTTCTGTCTTGGTTATATAGAATTTTGCTGTTTGCGCCCGAAACGACGTACCAACCTTTCTTATGTAGGCCAAGGTCGTAAGCGAGATTTAGACCTGCGTTGTTTTCGTAGGTTTGATAGTAATATGGAACGTCCTTGTTGATAACTTCTTCGATAGCCTTGTCGTACTTGAATTGTGAGCCTAAGCCGAGTACGTAAAGGTTGTTTTCGAAGTCGTAGATGATTTCATAACCAAGGTCGTTTAGAACGGAGTAGTAACCGGTTGCCCTATCGTAAACTGCGTGCAAGCGGTATTCTGCGTCGTAGGTATAACGTAGGTTATCGTCGCCGTAGAATGCTTGGACGGTGGTGGGGATAGGATCGAGCGGCTCCCAAGTGTAGTAGTTGTTTACGAGCGAGTTGATGCCCTGCTTACCTATATCGGACGTGATACGTACGAGATAATCTCTGGTTACGCCCATAAATAGGTTGTCCATACTTGGCATATAGTAGGTTTCGCCGTTTACGACCGCGATGGTATTGGGGTCGTATAGGAAGAAGAAATCTCTTGTTTCCACACGGGTGCCGAAGTCGAAGTAAACTTTGACGGTATCGTGGAGTTTTACGGAGTAAACCGATTCGCCTTCGATATCTTCAAACTCGCCGACGGAGTACATAGCAAAGTTGACTTCGAGTTGGTCGATGTCGAATACTCTTTGCTTAAAGCCGATTTGTACTGCAACGGTACCGATGAGCTCGTCAACGCGGAATAGGTCCTTGATGGTTTGGTTTGAAGTTGTAAGACGGATAACGTCGGGTTCGAATACCGCCCAGCTATCTTCCATAAGTGCTTGGACGATATCGGTTAGACCCATAACGATATCTTCGTCTTCGTTTTCGAAGTCGTAGCCCATATATTCGTAGAAGCTGCGGATAAAGATATCTTCACGGACCTTGAACTTGGGCATATCTTCAAGGCACATATAGTCGAGCCAAATATAGCCTAATTCTTCGATTGGGTCAGCGGTATTGAAGCTGACGTCGTTTGCGTAAACGCGGATAATCGGTGTCGTTACGTCGTTTTCGACCATATAGAAGTATAGGTTAAACGCACTACGCGTCGAGCGTGTCCACCTGCCGTTGTCGAGCACTTGCTCACGGATATATTGGTCGTAGTACAGCGTAAAGTAGATATCCGCAGCCTCCGGCAGTATAAACGGCGTATTGAGCCCACTCATATCGCCCATAAACGAGCCTAAGAGTCCGCTCAGGTCTACTTCTTCGGTCTGTGCAAAGATGAACTGACCTTCGAGATAACCCGAGTAAGTCATAACGTCTTGTAGCGGCTTAAAGTCGTCGAAGCTCGGGAATACGATTCTTACGTATTCACCGATGTGGTTGGGATATAGGTCCATACGCATAATCAGCGCGGGTCCGTATAGTTCGATATCTTCGTCGCTCATTTCGGCGAAGCTGAATACTTCGAGCCTAATGCTATATTCGTCGACGTCGTAGGTGATGTCGAAGTAAGTGGTATCGATTAGTTCTTCAAGAGAGATACCAAGAATTGCCGCAATACTTTCAAGGTCGATGTTAAACTGCTGGTTAATCAGCAAAATCATCTGTTCGGTAGTATACTCAACGCCCGTTTCGGAAGTAATGGAGAGTATCTTACGAATCATTTCGATGTCTATCTTGATTTTGATAGTAGCGCGAGAGCTTGGGTCGTCTTCGTCCTTCATAGTGGACGTGACGTTGTTCATAATGGTGCTGGTTAGCTCTGCGTACTTGCTGTCTTCGGCTTCACTCCTATTGCCGTATAGGATGTTGTCGACGGCGATTACGATATATGTATCGATAAAGTCAAACAGCCACGCCAGCGTTTCGGCAAGGTTAAAGCCGTCCTTATACGCCTTAGGCAAACCTATATCTTCAAAGGCAATACCGCCATAAAGGTGTTGAAGTCCTTGTATATCGAGATAGGTTAGCTCGTTTTCGTAGTACATACCGATGATAAGGTCGTCGGTTGCGATATCACGGCAGTTCATAAATACGTCGTTGATTTTGTTATTAACTTCGTTCATATCTGTACGGAGCAGAACGTCGAGCTCAAGGTCGAGCATTGGGATATACATATCGCCGGTGTACTCGTAATTACCATAGTCGTACAAAGTGTAGCCCGACTTATCAAACACGATGTTGGATGAAACACGAACGTCGTATTTAGCCGCGATGTGGGCTTGATAAGGTATGGTTTGTATGGTAGTTAGGCCCGTTTGCTCGTTGTAGACGGGTACTGCGCTATCGCCCCTTGCGTCGAGCACGAGTTCGCGTAGGATATCCGTGCCGAGATGCTCGTTAGGAGTCATAATAAACTCCATATCCGAGTCGATGGAGCGGAATTCCGCAACGCCGAGGGTGCTAAACAAGAAGCCCAAGTATTTGTTGGTAAGGGGGTCGAGTTTATCTTCAAATGGAGCGAAGACAGACTGCATAAAGTCGGTGACGTTACCTGCGATAGCGGTAAGAGCTACGTCGTTAAAATAGATGGTGGTATCGTCGTTATTGATAGTTTGTTTGTAGTTGGTGGTGACCGCAAGGTCCAAAGCATCTCTAACGCTTTGCATTGACGAGCTTGCTTGACCGTCGCTTGAAGCGGAGCCGATAACGGTTTCCAAGTTAAATTGAGTGATAAGACGGATGAACTGTTGATACATAACAGAGTCGCCGAAGTCTTTGAAGATACGCTTGCTACCTTGAAGGTTTAGATAAAGGTCGTTGCCGTCGTCGACCGAGTTAGGATTAATGCCGTCGAAGTAAAAGCCGATAAGCATCTCGTTGGCAGCACCGTCGAACCATTCGAGAACTATATCGCTATAACGGATAATATCGTTGTGGATTGCTTGTTTTTCGGGGTCGATTAGTGGTAGACCGTCTTCGCCGAAAACAACGTTGCCGTTAGCATCAAGCACTTCGTGGGGGTAGGTATAAAGGTTAGCTTCTAAGCGAAGTCTAAAGGCCGAGCCGTCCTCCGTGTTGATGAGCATATCGGCACCAAGGTAGTAACCGGTATCACTAACGATAGTACTATCCAAGTGGCGTAGCAAGTTTTCCAAGGAGCCTACTGCCTTGTCGATAGCTTCGTCCTTGGTGGTGTGATCCTTGTAGCTTTCGTTTTGCTCCCCGTCTTGTATGGGATAAGGATCGGTGTATGGTTGCTCGACGGGTTGACAAGCGAACAATGTCAACGCGACGATAACCACAACTGCAATGAGAAGAATGGTTGTTTTGAGATGACGGTGCATTTCTATCTCCTAACTAAGCGCGGTAGCGCATATTGATATGCATACACACACGTATGCGCGTAAATTTTTATGCGCAAAAAGAAGCGAGAGTTCTCCCACTTCTTTATTACGCACGCATATAATATAATATATAAGCGCGCGGATTGTCAACGGGCGCGCGCGTTTTTTACTAAAATATTACCAGGACGCGAGTGAAAGCACAGCTTTGCTGTCGCGATGAAATGCTGGCTGCGCCACACGATATGCCACTCGCCTTGCGAGTGCATGAAATGTCCTTCGCTTACGCTCGGCATGAAATGACAAGCTTGCGCTTGCGAAAAGGATTAAGCATAGACCAAAGATTCAAAAGTACTTTACATTCTAACATAAACTCTAAATACCATTTTGTTTGCCTTTGGCAAAGCATTTCACGTGATTGCGAGAGCAATCAGCATTTCACGTGCAAGGCTTGCCCTTGCAGCATTTCATGTTGCCATAGGCAAGCATTTCATAACTAAGAATTTTCCTTGTTCGTATATCTTTAGCTTGAAGTCCTGCGTCCGTTAGGACATAATTGCGTTTTTTGATTAAAAAAACAAGTCGCATATTTGAACAATTAAGGCTCCCCTATTGCTATTTTGGGGAGCCTTAATATTTGTTTTATGCTTTTTTGCAAGTTTTGATTTTTTGTTTTGAGCTTTGCACTTTTTCACTCATCTCGTATTCCAACAATCCTTTTTCGATAAGTGGTATTACGTACGTTTTAAGAGCATAGTGTTGCGATAGTCCTAAAAATTCCGAAATCTCTTTTCGAGAACGCGGTATTTCACAAAACTCTATTATTGCTCTTTCGCTCTTGACTTCAACCCTTTTTTCATTTATGTGTCTATCATTATATAACACAACCTTAAATAACCCTTTCTTATCAATAAATTTAGGCTCGGCAAGATTTAACTCGTACATTTCTCTACGAATCGTGGGAATACCAGAGTATCTGTTTTCAACTGCATTTATGGTTTCCAAAGCTGCCACCAACCCTTTATTTCTCGTGTCGGCGTGCACCCTACCAAGCTCGTCTATATCGATTGCTCCATATAATCCACCCGCATTTACAACTTCAAGCCTATCTTCATACATTTCTATTCTCACGGGCATACCTTCCGTATAAACGCTATAATCCCTATGCACTAAAGCGTTAAGAACGACTTCACGTACTGCCGTAAGTGGATATTCTGGGCTTTCAATCCTTTTGCCCTGCCTATCAAAACGCACTCCGTTTTTCATATTTTTTGCAACAAACGCAACTGCACCATCCACCATTTGAGGAATAGTCCCTTCAATTTTTTTGTTGTCGATGAAACGCTGTCCGTTGCTTGTTATTTCGCCCATCGTTTTACCGGGCACCACAACCGCTGTAATACATAACTGTGGATATAACGCCTGAGGATAATTGGAAAAGCACATAATAGAAGCAAGCGTTGGTACGCCCTCTTTTACCAATCCCATAAGGCTTAGAAGCTTCTCATTTGATAACGTTCGAGTATTAGGCCTCTCGAGCCTTAAATTAACTAAATATTGGTACAACAAGGATTCATCCAAGTGTTCCATTGTTGAGCCCTCACAAGGCCTTAAATCGTCTTTAGCGTGCCTTTTGAACGCCTCGTAGCTATAAACCTCGTACTCGCTCATAGGTTCGTCTGCATCACCGACTCTAATATAAGAGCCCTTCAGCACACCGGTGCCCTTATAATAAACCGGACGTTGGAATACGTCTACCGGAGGAATCTCAGCCGCTACAACAGATTTTCCGTCAATCTCAATAGATGTTGTTGCCGCACGAACTTCCGGGTGCATTTGTTTACATTGCTCTGAAATCTTATGTAGCAAATCTTGAGGGTCATATACCCCTACTATGCCATAGTTATCTAACTCGGATATACCAAATATAATAACGCCACCATCGTTTTGGTTAGAAAATGACGAGAGCGTCTCATATATTCGTGGGCAGCCTCCGTTTGCGCTTTTTAGCTCAACGCGTTGACCTTCGCAACGTTCTGTACGAATTTGATTGACTAAATCAAAAAGTTCTTCTTTAAGCATACTTCACCTCTTGCTATTATTGTAGAGCAAGTTTTCAAAATTTACAATGCTATTTTCAAAATTTTTTAGAATTTTTACAAAGTTTTCAAAATTTACAATGCTATTTTCAAAATTTTTATGTTTTGAAGTAGGACATAATTGCACACTCTAAGCGTGCATAATTGCGGTTGCGTCAGCAAGCATAATTGCGTTTTTGGCACAAAAACATTATTGCGTGCATACGAAGTGCGCACTTCATTGCGTACGAGCATAGCGAGTACTTAATTTCGTATTTCACACTTCGCATTATACAATGGGCGCGTAAATTTCAATTTGGCTAAGCCAAAATTTCAATCTTTTTTCCTTGTTCGTGTAGCGAAGCGGAATGAAGCCCATTTCGCAAACAATTCGAAGTTACTTTATATGTTAACCATACAAAGTGGCTATCACTAAGTATTGTATTTAAACGGCTTTTCGTTTTACTCATCAGGTTTGCTACGCAAACTAGCGCATTTCGCATTTAAAAAAGCATCTTCACTTGTGCTTGCACAAACTTCACTACGAAGTAACTTCACTACGCAGTAACTTCACTTTTTCGCAAGAAAAAACTTCACCGGCGCAAGCCACGCTTCCCCGGCGCAAGCCACGCGTTTCACTATTATTTCACTATTATTTCACTATTTTGAAAAATATATTTGAATGAATTGACCTTTGGTCATTAATTGCACTTAACAGTTGCATGAATTGAGCACAAGTGCTCATGAATTCTCGCTATCGCTCCATTAAGGTTAAATTAGAGAAATACAAAGCTAAAGCTTTGCAATAAATACTCTCGCCTTGCGAGAGCAAGAAATACCTCACTCCGTTCGGCGCGAAATACAAGTGCAAGCACTTGCGTTAAGGTTGGACCATATGCAAAGTACTGCAATATACTTTAACTCTCTAATACCATAATGCAAAAAACTTGTTTTTTGTATTTATTGCCTTTGAGCGTTAGCGTAAAGGTATTTATCGCCCGAAGGGTATTTATCGCTGAGCGTAAGCAAAGTATTTATATTGTTAATTACCACAATGCAAGCTTTTGCTTGCAATTCATGCAGTTTACTGCAATTCATGCTTTGCGAAGTCAAAGCAATTCACGCCACACTGTGGCAATTCATTGCCTTTGCCTTAATTGTGCACAAAAAAAAAGAAGCTCCGAAGAGCTTCTTTTTTATGTTGTGATTAGCAATTATGCAGCGGGAGCAAACGTTACATTAATTTCAGATGCTTCCCAGCCTTGTACCATAATAAGAATGGTGCCTGCTTCAGTAACAGTGATATTAGCTGAACTTGATACTGTGCCATAGTTGTCACCAACAACTTCTGCATTTTCAAGTATTGCATAATTTCCCCATGGGCTTAATCCTGCTTGACCAGCTTGGAATGCTTCAGAAGCACCTTCTGCAATAGCAAGGGTTATAGTACCAGCTGAAGCAACATCGATTGCATAATATTCTGTAGTCCCTGCCTTAACTTCGATTGATGCCTTGTTTTCTTCAAGAGCCAAAACATATGGATAATCGCCAACAGAACCTTGAGCAACGGTTTCGATTTCAAGAACGCCAGTTTCGATACCTTCTGCACACATTACTTGAAGAATAATGTTGCCGAATGGGCATACGATAAAGGAACCTTCTTCAACATCTTCAGCAAATACTACTTCTGCTTGGAATTGTGTCATACCAGTCATAGGATGAGCATAACTTGCTACAACAGCTTCGATACCATGAACGTTCTTAACGACAACCTTGGTGTTTGCTGCCAATTCATATTTATAGTGAGTTCCCCATTCGCTTGCAGGAACAAGGTATTCACCATTAGCAGTAATAACGATAGGATCGTTACCTAAGCCGGTTGCTTCACTTTCAACTGCTACGTTGTAGCTCATATCGAAAGTATCAAGTTCGAATGATTCGTCAGAAACGATGCCATTGAAAATCTTCTTAACAACGTTTAGTAGGAGCTTTCCGCCATCCTTAGAAGTGTTGGTTGATACTTCTACAACGCTACCATCTTCTGCTACATAGTAGCCATTGCTTTCGCTATAGTAGATGGGGCTTGGATAGGTTGTGGTGTTTTCGATGATGTTAGCATCGATAGCAAGTTTTACTTCAGCGGTTTGGTCATCTGCGCCAAGGGTTGCATTTACGTATGCACCGATGCCACTTTGTGCGTGTCCGCCAAGGGTAATGCTCATGTTGTCATAAGCATTGGTCTTGCTTAGGGTTGCGCCGGTAAAGTCAGCTACAAGACCGATGATTTCGTCAGCAGTTAGAAGTCTATCTGCATCTGCATAGTAATCAGCATAGGTTCTGGTTTCACGATCTGCTTCAGCAACAGCACTTTCGTAAACGAGAGCATTTACAAGACCTGCGATGTTATCAAGAACTGCATCAGGAGCCATGATTTCAGCAAGGGTCTTTTCTGCCTTAACGTTGCCTTCGCCGGTGTATAGACCAAACTTAGCTTGGGTTGAGCCACCGATGATGCCTTCGTCAGCGATAAGCTCAGCGATTAGAGTTTCAAGGTTGATAGTAACACTACCTTCGCTGGTGGTGATATTATCAAGGAGAGGTTTAACTTCTTCGATGATAGCGGGGACTTGACCAACTACACCAAGGAGACCACCGATGTTAAAGCTGCCGTCTTCATTGAATAGGCCGGGGATAACGTCTGCGATAACGTAATCGATTACGTTCTTGCCGCCGATAGCGTTTTCAGCACTTACGTCACCTTGCTTGTCAGCGATCTTCTTTTCAGCGATCATGTTATCAAACTTTTCTTGTAGATTTACAGGGATTACAAAGTATGATTCATCGATATTATATGCACCAAGTAGATATGCAACGCGGTTGAGATCAAGATATAGGTCTTCGTAACCATCTGCATTGTATTGTGCTACAGTAATTGGAACAGTTACTAAAGAGCCATCCCAGTTTTCTTCTTGGAATGTGAAGATTACTTCAGCATAAAGTTTGCTGAGGTCGAGATCTACGTAACCATCTTCGTCAAAAGACATAGATACGTTGGGGTATACGTTAAGGTCGAGTTGAGCAGAACCACAATCGAGTGCGCCAAGGGTGAGGTCAAGACCAAGGTTGATTGCAAGTTCTTCGGGTTCGGTTGAACCAAATGGAGCTTTGTATGACTTAGATTCGCCACTGAGGCTGAGGTTTACGATACCGAATTCAACGCTGAGGTCTGGGAGAGCGTATGAAAGTTCAAGACCGGTGAATTGCTTGTCTTCATCAACGCCGAATGCGAGTTCGATAGTGGGGGTTTCTTCTTCTGAGCCAGCAGTAAAGCTGCCTGCGCTTAGATCAAGTTCACCACCAAGGAGAACACCAACAACGGTTTCGATTAGGCCGTGGTATTCAGCAGGTAGTTGACTTAGCACACTACCAAGACTGGTGAGAAGACCGGAGATAGCATTAACGTTGATAGCTGCTGCATAGCCGTCGTCGGTTGCAAAGTTAACTGCTGCACCTTCTGCTGGTACGAACAAATCGCCAAGCAGACCAAGCATTGGTAGGATGCCGCCTGCATAGCCGTTAACAAGACCCTTGTCGATTTTGTCGCCAACGGTTACGCCGGTGCTTTTGCCCTCGTCGTCTTTAACGTCGTTGTCAAGAAGGTCTGCTACTGCATCGATGATGCCGTTGCATGCAAGGTTGCTGAGAGCGTTTGCTTGTTCGAATTGGCTGAGCTTGTTCCATTGCTTTTCTTCGTTTAGGATGTTTTGAGCAATGTAAAGATCTTCAACTTCGCCGTTGTTAACTGCAAAGAGAGATACTTCTACGCCAAGAACGCTTGCATCGATTTGTGCCCAGTTCTTGCTCTTAGCACCTTGGTCGATTGAACCAGCGATGTCAAGCTTTACGTTGTACTCTTTACCTTCTGCTACTACGTCTACGTAGATGGTTGCGCTAACACTTGCTGCATCTTCGATATCGTTGATGTTTGCAATGGTGTTATCGATTGCACCAATAACGTCCGTAAGCATAGGAGTTAGGTAATCGGTGTCATCTACGTCGTCGTCATCGCCACCGTCGTCAACAACAGGTGTCTTATCCTTGTCCTTATCTTTGTCTTTGTCATTATTGTTACATGCAAAGACTGAGAAAGCCAAGATACCAACCATGAGAACGACTAAGAGAACCAATAAGATTTTCTTTTTCATGTTTGTTACCTCCATATGGTAATGTTTTGTTTTGTGGTCAAATTCTATCACACGCGTATGAAAAAGTCAATAATGATTTTAATTTAAATATGCGCGCGACTGCGTATTTTATCCCAAGTTGCCCTTGTTCCACGCTTTTTACCCCTACTTGTTCCACAA
>JAFTZC010000068.1 GCA_017461065.1 Clostridia bacterium
AGTAGACTGCATCATTGACTTTTCCGTTAAAGCAGCACTTCCCGACATCTTGTCATATTGCACCAAAAACAACGTGCCTTGCGTTCTATGCACGACAGGATATAGTGATGAAGAAATTGCCCAAATAAATGAAGCTTCTAAATCCGTTGCGATCTTCCGCAGTGGTAATATGAGCGTAGGCGTAAACGCCCTTGTAAAGCTCGTTAAAGAAGCGTCAAAGCTACTTGGAATGGCAAGCGACATAGAAATCATCGAGCAACATCACAACAAAAAGATCGACGCTCCATCAGGAACGGCTATTATGCTTGCTGACGCCGTAAAGAGCCAATTGGATGGCCTTAAAATAGTAAACGGCAGAGAAGGAATTTGTGGCAAGCGTACCAAGAATGAAATCGGTATGCACGCCGTTCGCGGTGGTACTATCGTAGGGAAACACGAAGTTATGTTCATAATGAACAACGAAGTGGTAACGCTTAAACACGAAAGTGAAAACAAAGGCATATTCGCTGAAGGTGCCGTAAGAGCCGCTGAATATTTGGTTGGCAAAGAAGCCGGACTATATAATATGCAAGATATGTTGTTCTAAAATTTAATCTATAAAATAAGGGGCTCGATAATCGAGCCCCTTTCGTTTTGAAAGTTTTTAAGCGAATTTGCTTTCGTCTATTAAATCATCTGTAGTATTAAGAGTATCGTCGCCCCTATCCAAAATAATTAGAATTTCTCTTTCGATTATCATAGTGCTTATGATATCAGCCATAGTAGTATCCTTGCCAAGTTGAGCAGTAAGTTGGTCAGCACAAATAACGCCCGTACCACCTGCATAAGAATATGCATACTGCATTGCTTGAACAAGACTTTCAACGTCAGTATTCAAAACGCCCTTTACAAGCTCGCCATCAATATTCAAGCTTAAGCTTCCGTCCTCCCAAATATGGAATGAACCAAGAACGTAAGCAACGATCTTCAAGAATCCCATACTCGTAGTAGTATCGCCACCAATGATAATCATTTGCTCGATAAACGCATCTACGTCAAAGGCAAATTCAAGTTCCAACCATACGTTATCATCGGTCAAATAATTTAAATATGCCTTATTGTCAAATGCATAAAACTCTACGTAAATGAGTTCCGGATTGCTCTTATCGGTTACCTTAACCATAAATTCATCTTGATCTTGCTCTTCGGAAAGGCCGTCGTAACGAATGCCGATTTGCATATCGTAAAGAGTATCTTCATTTCCGTTAAACATAAGTGAACCGTTAACTACTATCGCCGTTGAATCATAGCAAACGTAGTCGTCGAATAATCCGCTATCTTCTTTGGGGAAATCCGCTATAAGTTTGTTAGCTGCTTTGAAGTTTAAAAGATTCATTTCTATATCGTAGCTTTCACCACGGAAAATACTTTCTTTATAATCGCTTGCAGCAGCCGTAATATGAACTTTACAACTATCAATTGAACCTTTGCCTAAGGTCGTGCGAGAACCGCCTTTAGTAGTAATATCCAGCGTAATGGTGGTGTCCGGTAATTGTGAATTAATTTTGTTGGAATCCACACCGAAAATACTTTCGATAATCCAAAGTACCGAGTCATAAACGTCTGCAAATGAAGAAGTATTACCCATCAAATTTACGACGTTCATAAGAGTTTTCTTAAGATCAAGTTGAAGTACGTAATTTCTCGTGCGCTTGCCGTCGGACTCATCCTTATACTTATAGGCAATATCACCCTTGGTAAATAAATTTGCACTAACGAAGCCCGAGACCAACGTTGCCAATCCGTCTGAGCTCTCTGCCGTACCGAATGAAATTGGGAATAAGCTACCAAGGAAAGTATCTACCAATGGTACTTTAACCTTTGCATCTCCATATTGCAAATACATACTTCCCGGCGTTTTATTTCCGTTAGGCTCGTCTTGGAAATAGAATGCAGACAAGAACTCTTTGCTTTCACCATGCCTAAATAGGACTATTCTCATCTCAGTTTTAGATTTGTCCCTATTGTCATAGTTTATTTCAAAGCGTACGTCATACGCTCTATCGTTAATAACCATAGCAAGATCAATTTGCCACGATACGCATGGATTGGTTGAACTCAAACGATTGGTGCTTGCCGTATTTGCGGTAGAAAGCAATGTCATAACAAGCTCGTCTGATACGTCTTCAATGGTAGCGGTGCCCGTGATAAAACCATCGCTATTTTGATTGTTTTGCGTATTATCGTCATTATTATTGTTGGTGTTAGAATTATTATTAGGTTGACAAGCAAATACGCTGCACCCAATTACTATCACCAATAACAACGCCAATACGATACTCACCTTTTTCATTTCTATCCTTTTGTCCCCTCTTGAAATGAATTTTTCTTACATTCTATCTTTGATGATTTGCTTTAGTCCGTTTACACAATCATCTATATTTAGATTTTCTTTTAGGCTGCCATCTCTTAGTTGAACCTCAACGATGCCGTTTTGAATGGAGCGTGGACTGATTACCACTCTTACCGGTATGCCCATCAAATCGCAGTCGTTGAACTTAAATCCGGGCGAAACGTTACGATCGTCATATAAAACTTCAATACCTGCAGCTTGAAGGTCAGCGTACAGTTTGTCTGCCTTTTCACGTACTACTGCATCGTCGGGACGAAGTGCGCATAGGTAGACGTGCCAGGGAGCAATTGACATAGGCCAATTCAAGCCCTTTTCGTCTGCGCTTTCTTCGGCTATAGAAGCAATCGCTCTGCCTACGCCGATACCATAACAGCCCATAATCGGAGTAGTTGCCTTGCCTTCCTTGTTAAGCACGGTCATACCCATACTTTCGGTATACTTGGTACCAAGCTGGAATATGTTACCGATTTCAATGCCGTTTTGAAGCTTGAGCGGTGCGCCGCAATGAACACACTTTGCGCCTTCAACAACCTTAGAAATATCGTGGAATTCCTTGATACTGATATCGCGATTGAAGGAGAAGTTCTTAATATGATACTCTTCCCTATTAGCACCAATAACCATATTGTTAGCACCCTTTAAAGAGTTATCATATACAACGACTACGTTTTCAAGCTTATCAAGTCCTAAACAACCGATATTACCTGCAACGAGAGCGCTTCCTTCAAGACCGGCAGGAACTACTTCCTTGCGGACAACCTTTTTAAGCTTTGCTTCGTTAACTTCAAGGTCACCACGAACAAAACATACGATTGTCGTCTTGCTATCTCCTTTTATGTTATAGCATACTGCTTTTGCCGTCTTATATGCAGGAATATCGCCTAAATACTTGGTTACTTCCGCGATTTCCTTTGCATCTGCAGTATAAACTTCTTCCATTGGAAGCTCGATTTCATCCGCATAGTTTTCAACTACGCTGTTTGCAACTTCCATATTGGATTTATAACCACACTCGGGGCAAAGAACCAAAGTATCTTCGCCAACGTCGGTAAGCAGCATAAACTCGTGTGAAATCTTGCCACCCATCATACCTGAGTCCGAAGTAACTGCGATGAAGTTTTTCATACCAATACGCTTGAAAATACGTTCATATGCAGCGTATGCACGATAATAATACTTCTCAAGGTCAGCTTGGTCGATATGGAATGAATAAGCGTCTTTCATTTTGAATTCGCGTACGCGAATAAGCCCACCACGTGCACGACCTTCGTCACGGAACTTAGTTTGGATTTGATAAATCATAAAGGGCAGTTGGTTGTATGAGTTGACTGCATCACGTGCAAATTGTACTGCAGCTTCCTCGTGCGTCATACCAAGAACGAAATCGCCACCCTTTCTATCTTTAAAACGAACCATCTCGTCGCCAATTGAACTATATCTACCCGACTCGTCCCACATTTCGCGTGGCATAACTACGGGGAACAAGCACTCTTGTCCATCGATAGCGTTCATTTCTTCACGAATAATATTTTCGATCTTTTGAGAAATACGTTGAGCAGGCATAGCAAGTGACCAAATACCGTTGGAAACAAGCTTCATATAGCCTGCCCTAATCATAAGAGCGTGACTCTTGATTACAGCATCTGCGGGAGAAGTTTTTGTTCTCTCGCCTACTAATTTAGAAATATACATATTCTCCTCCGAATACTTTGCCTATTATGCAGCTTTAACCTTGACCTTTACTTGGGTAGTCCAATCAGAGTACGTAACGTCCATAGTGAACTCGCCTTCTTCGGTAAAATTGCCATCAGCATCAAGTTTGATATCGCTTAGGTCGTAGCTGATTGCTGCAGTAGTTGAAACAACCTTGGTGGTCTTATTATCGAGTGATGCGGTTACGGTGATATACTTGCTGTCAAAAGCAGAGCCAACTTTGTAGTTAGCATCTGATGCAACTTTAGCAGTGATGCCGGTAATAGCGGGAACTGCTTCTTCGTCTTTGTTGGTGCAACCAACGAATACACATAGAGTTGCAACTGCAATAACAACCATAAGAACACATGCAATAATTTTTTTCATTATTAAGCTCCTTGTTACATATATATACGCGTAAATTATAATATATAAGCGCGCGCGTGTCAAATATAAAAGAAACAAATTGCTTAAATATTATCTCAATAGGTGCAAAAATAGAGAGATTACCCCAAAAATCTTGTTGACAAAAACAAATAATATGATATACTTAATCTCGTGCTATATGGGGAGCTAGCGGTGCCCTGTAACCTGCAATCCGCTACAGCAGGATAGACCACCCACCGAGGTTAGTTTTATGGAAAGCCGACGCTTGCAAGGGACGTTGATACCAAGGTCTTGTGCAATTTCGGGTCGTGAACCGTGTCAGAGCCTGACCGCAGCAGCACTAAGCGATTGACGGAATGTGCCACGAGGTAGCTTTGGAGGAGTTACCTACAAGTGAGCCGATTCGGTAGAGCTAATCGGAGTGGGCGCACACTTTGAACTTAAAAAGCCATCCTTTCGGGTGGCTTTATTTTTTGATTTATTAGTATTTTAGTCTACTCTACTATAGATTTAGGTAGCCTATTTTACGAAATGCGTCCAAACACGCGGCTCTTTTTCGGGTAAGCCGAACTTCTCTTTGCCGAGTGCAATAGACTTCATCAAGAAAGCCATATTACGAGCAAGAACTCGCATAGTTTGAAGGCCTTCTTCGTCATTGACGGCTTCGCCTTTATCTCTACCGTGAACGGAGTTCCAATATTGAGAAGATGCAATCGGCATACCGCTTATGGTGAAAAACTTGTTAAGTTCGTCAAAGGTTGCTGAGCATCCACCCCTCCTTGCAACTGCAACTGAAGCACCAACCTTCATATTCTTATCAAGGAACTTCGAACTATAAAACAGCCTTGTGAGAAGTGATATCAAAGTAGAGTTAGCTTGAGCATAATAAACCGGGCTTGCTACTACTATTCCATCAGCTTCTTCAAATACGTTTGCTATTTCGTTTACAATGTCGTCAAATACGCATTTGCCTATTTTTGCGCAGCTCAAACACGCTATGCACCCACGAATATCCTTGCCGCCAACTTGGAATACTTCCGTCTCAACGCCTTCTGCGTGAAAGGTTTTTACTAATTCATTTACGGCAACTGTGGTATTACCATTAACTCTTGGACTACCGTTAATAATCAAAACTTTCATATATTTCTCCTTGTAAACCTATTATATAAATTTTATAACCAAGTAAAATTATCCTTCCCTGCTCCGAGTTCGAAATGATATTTTACGATACCTTTATCTACCTTACCATAAACAGCCAAGCCGTACTTTATCTTTACTTTGTCACCATAAAGATAAAACTTGAACTTTTGTTGATTCATAGCAGTTGGTGCATAAAGAGCACACTCCACTCCCCTTTTGAACCATTCGGGAGTATCACCATAGCTTACACTAACTTCTTCAATACTCTTAGTCTTTCTTGGGTGACCTTGATTTTCGCCGTACCCTATTGCAATGATTAGCTTTTTAGACTCACCATCATTTACCACGTACGCACCTTTGGTATCATTATATATAAGCGACATTCCTACCCAACAAGTATTTAGACCCAACTCTTGTGCCTTCAAAACCACCCGTTCGCCATAATAACCCAATCTTTCGCTTAGGTCCACACTTTTTTTGCCTACCATTACGATATAGTTGGTTACTCCTTTCAACAATCCGTAGTTGGCTTTCATCCCACCAAATGCATTTCTATCATTAAGAACAAGTTGCATATTGAGATCTCCCAAGCGATTGCACTCGATAATTTCCGCATTAAGCTTTTCAACTATCTCTTGTGGAATTTCTTTATCGACGTAACTCCTTACACTACGTCTCGATTTTACCAATTCAAATACGTCCATACGTCACCTTGCTACTAATAAACAAAAGCCACCATAGGGTGGACTTTTATTAATATCCGGAATAACCGAAGAGCATCTCGGAAATCTTGTCCTTTAGTTCTTCAATCCCCATACCGGTTTTTGCACTAATCATTACTACGTTTTTGCTTGCAGGTAGCGGTATACTTTCATCGCGCTCGGCATCCATTTTATTAATGACAACCAAAATGGGCGTATCCTTAACTCCTATAGAGTTAAGAACTTCGTTTACAACGTCAAACTGCATTGAGCAATCGGGATTGGAGCCGTCGACAATGTGTAGAATCAAGTCCGAGTACTTAGTTTCTTCAAGTGTAGAACGAAAGGCCCTAACAAATTCGTGGGGCAACCTTGAAATAAATCCAACGGTATCAACAAGCAAAAACTCCCTACCTAAACCAAGCCACATTTTACGTGAAATAGGGTCAAGGGTTGCAAAGAGTTTGTTTTCTTCCAAGACACCTGCTTTAGTTAAAGCGTTCATTAAAGTAGATTTGCCAGCGTTAGTATAACCAACCAGTGAAACCGTCTTAACTTTATTTTTAAGATGCTTTTCGCGCCTTAACGCCCTCTCCTTCGATAGCTTCTCAATACGCTCTTCTAAATCTCGGATTTCTCCACGAATGGTACGCTTATCAAGTTCTTGTTGCTGTTCGCCACCACCACGGCGTGCGCCCATACCGCCACCTCCACCGCCACCTTGGCGTGAAAGTACCAAACCTTGTCCAAGTATTCTGGGAAGCATTTTACGCTTACGCATAAGTTCAACTTGAAGCTTGCCTTCGTTACTTGTAGCGTGGCGAGCAAAGATTTCGATTATAAGCGTCGCCCTGTCCATAACGGTTACGCCAAGCTCTTCTTCAAGATTATTTAGCTGGGTGCCACTAAGTTCGTTATCAAAAATAACAACCTCACTTTCCGTAGCTTCAGCTACAGATTTGAGCTCTAAAAGCTTACCCGTGCCAATATAATATGCTTTGTCGGGGTGCTCCTTACGTTGAGTTAAAATCGCACGTACTTGGTAGCCTGCAGTTTTAGCAAGCAAAGAAAGTTCCTCGAGAGGTTTCTCGAGGTCCTTTTCTACGCCTACGTTAACTAAAACTACGCCCGGTAGTACGATTTCTTCTACTGCCATTATTAGCCTTTAATTTGAGCGTACATAGCTTCCATTTCTTCCTTGCCCATAAACTTGGGTACAGGATAAAGTGGGTTAGCTTCCTTGAGTGCGTGGTTTACAAGCCACGGAATATCTTCATCTTGAATCTTGCCTTCAACGTACTTAGGAATGCCCATATATTCGTTCATATCCTTGATAGCTTGAATGAAGTTCAACGCCTTTTCGGTTACGCTTGCGCCCTCTATACCTGCTACATCGGCAAGTTTAGCAAGAGACGCGTGACAGCTGTCACCAAAGTAATCCAAAACGTGTGGAAGAATGATAGCGTTTGCTAAGCCGTGAGGTACGCCGTACTTGCCACCAATTGAGTGTGCTATTGCGTGAACGTAACCAACGTATGCTCTGGTAAATGCAACGCCGGCGTGATATGCTGCTTCTTGCATCTTTTGACGAGCTTCGATGTCTTGACCATCATCGTATGCCTTCTTGAGGTATTTGAAGATTAGGTCGACGGCGATTTCAGCTTCTTGTCTTGTAAATGCGGTATTGCTTTGACCAATGTATGCTTCGACTGCGTGAGTAAGAGCATCCATACCCGTAGTTGAAGTGATATGCTTTGGAAGTGAAATGGTCAATTCCGGATCAAGCACAGCATAATTTGGAATTATGCTCGGGTCGTTAATTGGATATTTATCGTGAGTTTTTGGATCGGTGATAACCGCAGCAAGAGTAGCTTCACTGCCCGTACCTGACGTAGTTGGAACTGCAAAGAATGGTGGTATCTTTCTCAAAATCTTGAGTAGACCTTTCATCTTGCTTACAGGCTTATTGGGACATACGGCACGTGCAGCAACTATCTTTGCACAATCCATTGGTGAACCACCGCCAAATGCTACGATAGCTTCACAATTATTTTCTTTATAAATCTTAAGAGCGTCTTCAATGTTATCAATGGTTGGATTTGGAACAACTTCGCTATATACAGCGTACTTTAGGCCAATCTTATCCATTTCTTCAAGCATTGGGGGAACAAGTCCCAATTTCATAAGCATACCGTCAGTTACAACCAAAACTGACTTGATGCCCTTATCCATAATGAACTCGGGAAGCTTTTTGATGCTACCTGCGCCGGTAATTAGCTCAGGCACTCTCCACGGCATAACGGTTGCTGATACAACTTTGAAAACCTTTTGATATGCACGACAATAAAACTTTGTTAAACCGTTCATATAATTCTCCTTATTTGTCAATATTATATAGGCCTTGGGCCTTGTCTGTTCTATTTTGATATTTACCGCGAGTAAAATCGGGAATAGCTTGGGGCGTGCTTCCTTCTTTAATTGATATCTCGGACAACGGTGTGATTACCATCCAAGATGCAGTATCGTATACGTCGATAGGCATATGCGTTCCGTTTTGAACGGCTTCAATAAAAGCGCGCAAAACGAGATAATCCATACCGCCGTGTCCACCACGAACGCCTTTCTTTTTATACCATCTCCAAATGGGGTGCATATACTTTCTAAGATATTTGCGCCCGTTGTTCCAAAGTGGCTTTCCATAGAATTCATAAAGAATAAAACGACCGTCTTCAAAAAGCATATTATTATCTTCTTGATACATCGCTTTGGTTCCTCTTACGGTAAAACCTCTTGAGTAACTTCTTGGTAAAGTAGTATCCAAAGTCAAGGTAATGGTTTCCCCATTCTTACATTTTATAACCGTCGTTACGATATCACCTTGCTTAAATTCAGCGCCTACTAAATCAGGATTTGACGTCTTGCCGTCTTTGACGTACTGCTTGAGCCCTTTAGCACAAGACGACGTTGAAGTCAAGTTGACCATAACGTTACCACGATTGATATCAAGTACTTTAGCTATGGGACCAAGCTCGTGGGTTGGGTAATTTTCACAATTTCTATTTAAATAGTTATTTAGGCGGTAATGCCTATTTTCCTTGCCGTGGGTAATTTCCTTTCTAAGGTCATGTTGGTATCCGCCGGCACAATGCACGACGTCACCGAACAAACCTTGACGGACCATATTGAGTACCATTAGCTCGTACTTACCATAACAGCAATTCTCGAGCATCATAACGGGAGTGCCCGTTTTTTCATAGGTGTCGACAAGCGCCCAGCAATCATCTACGCTATAAGCGCCTCCTACTTCAAGACCTACCTTAATGCCCTTTTCCATCGCTTCAACGGCGAGTTTGATATGGTCTTCCCAGCTGCAGAAAATAAACAAAACGTCTATCTTTTTTTCATCGAGAACGTCTTTGTAATCTGTCGTTTCAAAAGGACGAACTTTCTTGGCCTTTTGTACGATATCTGCGCCTTCCTTAGTACGGTCTTCGTATAAGTCGCATACTGAGACGATATCGACGTCCTTCATCTTGACAAGTTGTTTTAACAAACCTATGCCACGACCGCCCAATCCAACTATACCTGCTTTAACGGATTGCATTTAACTCCTCCTCGTAAAACTCGTTTATATACTCTGCGATTGCACTTCTATCGACTTGCAGCGCTCCGGGCTTTTCCATTTTTAGTGAAACAGTTGCGGTTGCCCACAAAAGCGACGTTGCGATATCGCTATGCAATCTTTCCGTAATATAAGCAGCAAAAGTTGTGTCTCCCCTGCCGCTTCTACCGCTCAAATTCCTTGCCTTGATAGGACAAGTATAGAAATTTTTGCCATCATAAGCCAAAACTTCGGTATTATGCGTGATACAAATTTCCTTTGCACCCCACGAATACAGCACTTTAGCGGCCTCCTTTCTATCACTGCATCCTGTTAAAATTTCAGCTTCGGCTGCATCGGTTTTGAGAAAATCAATATAAGGCAAAAGCTGCTTCTTTTCAGACCAATCTTCAAAATACATCTTACCGCCGTCGTTTCTATCTTGATGGCGGAGAGTAGCTTGAACGTCCACTGCCGTCTTGCCACGCTTTGAAAGAGCTTTTATAAGATTTCCATCAAAATCGCCATAAATTAGGCCTGCAAAATGATATATATCCGCATCTACGTCGGGAATATCCTTTATTTCGAAAGGGTCAGCTTGGCTTATACAAGTGCAAGCCCTACGCTCTTTGTCGGCAGTAAAATACTTGTTTCGAATGGAAGTAGAATACTCTGAGTCCGTAACAAAAATATCTTCTTTTGGAATCACGAGCGCAGATAAACGCTCCCTATCTTTAGGTGCAATTTTAGTTACCGCTCCAACCTTGTGACCAAGTGCGTATGCTGATGCCGAAGAATATATAACCGCTCCACCAATTTCGACTATCTGATTATCCAGATAGTCGATATTGAAGTCAAGCGAAATGTGTCCGATGGTTAAAACATCGTATTTCATATTAAATTATTCCTCTACTTTTTCAACAACTTCAGTAGTTTCTTCTTTCTTTGCTTTTTTATCGCCTTTCTTGGTCATAATAACGAACTTATCCATCAAGAACATTACTACGAAGCTGATTACTGAGCCAAGAAGCTTACTGATGGTTGAACCTGCGCCACCAAGAGCATCGCCGATTACGTTTGAAAGTGCGCCACCAAGCCAAGTGGTGAATATAATCAAAGCAACGACGGTGATGACGTAAGTTACGATACTGAATACGATATTATTGTCAGCTTCAAAGTTCTTTTTACGGTTGATGATAAATGAAATGATTTCAGCAACACACTTTGAAACCAAAAATGCTATAAAGCCTGCCAAACCAAACGCAGCTTCTTTGCCGCCTTTGTACTCAAACAAGAACCATTTGAAATCATCTTGTCCGCAAACACCGTATAGGCCGTATTGCAAAGCAAAGAAGATAGCATATTCAGCAGCGAATGCAATAAGGCTAATAAGAATAAACTTAACCATTTGCATTATGTTTTTGTGAGCATTCAGCCAATCTTTAATTTTTGTAATCATTTTATTTCTCCTCAGTGAGTTTATTTTATCTCTTAATTCTGCCACTACCGTCACCGTTTGCAAGTTTTTCAACTTCGCTTACGGATACACGATTGTAGTCACCTTCAACGGTGTGCTTCAAAGCACTTGCTGCAACTGCAAATTCAATAGCGTCTTGGGTGCTCTTGCCACTTAGAAGTGAGTATATAAGACCACCGCCAAACGAATCGCCACCACCTACTCTATCAACGATGTGGAGATGATAACTCTTTGAGAAGCAATAATTCTCACCGTCGTATAACATACCTGCCCAATCGTTATCGTTTGCAGAAATTGAAGTACGCAACGTGATTGCAACCTTTTCAAATCCAAAGGTGTCGGCAAGTTGCTTTGCAACTGATTTATATCCCTCGTGGTTGAGCTTACCACCATAGATATCGGTGTCTTCAGCTTCAATACCGAATACGTCCTTTGCATCTTCTTCGTTAGAAATACATACGTCGATATACTTTGCAAGCTCGGTCATCGTTTCGCGAGCTTCTTCGCGCGTCCATAGTTTACCGCGATAGTTAAGGTCACACGAAATCTTTACGCCACGTGCTTTTGCTGCTTTACAAGCATCAACGCAAATTTCAGCAACGTTTTTGCCAAGAGCGGGAGTTATGCCTGTGAAGTGGAACCAATCGGCACCTTCAAAAATTGAATCCCAATCAAAATCTTTTACGCTTGCTTCGGCAATAGCTGAATGAGCTCTATCGTAAATACATACGCTACCACGTTGGCTTGCTCCCTTTTCCAAATAATAAATACCTACTCTATTGCCACCACGAACGATTTTTGAAGTATCAACGCCAAAATAGCGCAATGAATCAACTGCGCCTTGACCAATGGCGTGCTTAGGAAGCTTGGTTACGTAAACGGAATCCAAACCATAGTTAGCAAGTGAAACGGCTACGTTAGCTTCGCCACCGCCAAACGTTGCTTGCATTTGGTCGTTTTGGAAGAAACGATAGTATCCGTTAGGAGCAAGTCTTAACATTAATTCACCAAAAGTTACTACTCTCATATTAGCCTCCTATAACTGCACGTGCTTCTTTGCATATTTTGACTATTTCGTCAAACTTACCCTCTTTAACAAGGCTATCTTTAACCATCCAGCTACCGCCACAAGCGATAATGGACTTAACTGCCAAAAAGTCGTTGATATTGTTTGCATTTATACCGCCGGTGGGGATAAATACTATATCGCCAAACGGAGCACTTAGAGCTTTAATAGTTGCTACGCCACCATAATTTGATGCAGGGAAGAACTTGATAATCTTATGACCACAAGCAATAGCAGCCATAATTTCCGTTGGAGTAACACAGCCCGGTACGTAAGCAACGCCTGCTGCAACACAAACGTCACTAATATCTTTGCCAAAGCCGGGAGAAACAACAAACTTTGCGCCGTTTTCAACGGCAAGTTTTGCTTGTTCTGCATTAATTACGGTACCTGCGCCAACAAGCATCTTGTCGCCAAAGTTTTGAGATGCGATTTTGATTGCTTCAGTAGCACAAGCAGTACGGAAAGTAATTTCCGCAATTGGAATTCCGCCTTCACAAAGTGCATTCATCAAAGGAATGGTGTCACTAACGTTATCAATCTTAACGACAGGAACTATTTTGACTTCTTCTATGACCTTTCTTGCGTTCATAATTAAAGAATACTCCTTATAATATAAATATATTTATATAAAACATTATACTATTAAATTATATATAAGTCAATGTTAAATTTCGCAAATTCAAAGCTTGATCAGTCATAAAATAAATTTTTAAAAAAGCTCTCTTAAATTGCAAAAAATTGTTTGACAATAACACCAAAAGTGGTTATACTTATTAAGCGCGTGCAGATAAAGTTATATCTGCGGGTGTAGTTCAATGGTAGAACACCAGCCTTCCAAGCTGGTTGCGTGGGTCCGATTCCCATCACCCGCTCCAAGTCGGTTTTGGATCAGTAGCTCAGTAGGATAGAGCAACGGCCTTCTAAGCCGTAGGTCGGGGGTTCGAATCCCTCCTGGTTCACCAGCACGCATCGGGCAACTTTACAATTTGATGACTGCAAATTAACGCGGTGGGTATAGTTCAGGTGGCTAGAATGCCAGATTGTGGCTCTGGAGGTCGTGGGTTCAAGTCCCACTACTCACCCCAATGCGTTATAGGGGTGTCGCCAAGCGGTAAGGCACGGGACTTTGACTCCCGCATTCGTAGGTTCGAATCCTGCCACCCCTGCCACAAAATATGCCCGAAATTTGCCAGTCATCATATGATCCATTAGCTCAGTCGGTAGAGCACTTGACTTTTAATCAAGGTGTCCGGAGTTCGAATCTCCGATGGATCACCAACAAAGCAAGGGCTCAACGGCCCTTAGATATGCGACCGTGGCGGAATTGGCAGACGCGCTAGACTTAGGATCTAGTCTCTATGAGGTGGGAGTTCAAGTCTCTTCGGTCGCACCAAAAGATGGAATATTTTTATTCCATCTTTTTTCTTTCGACAAGTTGATTCGGGCCCGTAGCACATCTGGTAGTGCGTTCGGTTCGCATCCGAAAGGTGGAGAGTTCGAGTCTCTTCGGGTCCACCATAAAATCGACAGGTTTAAACTTGTCGATTTTTTATTTATGCTTTAGGCACAACATCATATCAAACCAATAATAGAGCAAGCCCCTATTATTGCATTGAATTTTATGTGAAGTATATTGATAAATAAATCTTTATGTGCTAATATGATTTTGTAGTAATAGCTTTTCTTATGGGGGGAAAATAGGAGGTTATTATGAAAATCAGAAAATTTTTATATGCTTTTATTTTTTTAAGTTGTGCTATTGCCTTCATCTTCCCTACGTCCTTTATTTCGGCAAACGCTAATTCGGCGCTCAAAGAATGGCGTGGCGTTGACGGTGTAGGAGCTATCGTAACAGACAACGATGTCCCAATAGAAGTTGAAAAAGAAATTTTGACTTTTGATCTCCAAGATCTACCCGAAAACGGGCACGAGCTTAGTAATAGCTTAAAAGTTACGGCTGAATACCACTTTTACAATCCAAGCGATTACGATATTACGGCTACTTTAGTTTTCCCTTACGGCATATACGAAAATTATGAAAATCTTTCAAACTCTATGTATGGGGTTAAAATTAACGGCGAAAGAATAACTTCAACCAAAAGGCATACTTATTTTGGCAACTCTGAGTTCAATAGCCAGGTAGACGTAGCAAAACTTAAAGACAATTATATTAGTGATGCATTTTATCACCCTGACCTAAACGTTAGCATTTATACCTATAAAATTAATTTAGATGCTGCCAAGTCTGCATTAAAGATGACTTTTAATGGTAGCGTCAAAAAAACAAAAATATTTTTAAGTAGATCATCCTACAATAGCTCTAACAACAGCTACTCAATTACAACAGGAACTTGGGTAAATAATAATGATGTCGTTAGCCTTTACGTTGTAGGCGAAGATAGAAATACAATTAGCCACGATTTTAGAGAAAATTTTGGCGATGAAGCAAAACAAATACAAGGATCGCTTACCCTTCAAAGCAAGCAAACCACAACGTTTAAAGAGCTTGTTGACTCTATGTATCACTCTTTCTATGACGTCAACTCACTCGATTGGTATAATGCTTATGTCGCTATGCTTAACGATGGACACAGCATTACCGATGATTTAAGCAGCAATCTTTTGGCGTGGTACGAATATCAAATAACGATGGCACCCGGTGAACGAATCGTCAACACGGTTATTGCACCTTCAATTCCTACCTTTAACGAAAGATATGAGCCTTCAACTTACAAATTTACTTACCTTTTGTCCCCTGCTAAATCTTGGGCAGATTTTGGTGAATTAACTATTAATATCAATACTTCTGCTTATCTAATCGATAATAATCTTGAAAACTTTGAAAAAGTAGATTCGGGTTATCATTTAGTATTAAACGGTTTGCCTGATGGCGAATTAATATTTATTCTATCGAGCGATGAAAACCCAAAAGTTCCATTAAATTGGTCTACGGTTTTATTTTATCTTATCATCATTCTTCCTATCGTTTTAGTGATAGCTATAATAGTAATAATAATCGTTGTTATAGTAAAAGTTCGCAAGAAGAAAAAAGCAAAGAAAAACCTTAAAAAATCCTAATTAAAAAGGCGCTCACATATAGCAAGCGCCTTTAATTTGGTTTGATTAAGTTATTTATGTTGGTAAAGTTTTGCCAAGCCACCTTGCGAAGTTTCGCGATAGTGCTCGGAAAGGTCCCTACCCGTACGATACATCGTTTCAACAACTATATCAAAGCTTATCTTACGACTATCTGATAGGAAGTTGGCAAGTGAAAGAGCGTTGATAGCACGCATAGCTGAAACGGCGTTTCTTTCGATACAAGGTATTTGAACAAGCCCACATACAGGGTCACACGTTAAGCCAAGATGGTGCTCAAGTGAAATTTCAGCGGCGTATTCAATTTGGTCGATACCCATTTCAAATAGTTCTGCAAGAGCTGCTGCAGCCATAGAGCAAGCAGTACCTACTTCAGCTTGACAACCAGCTTCTGCTCCACTGATAGATGCGTTAGTTCTAACGATATTGCCTATTAACCCAGCTACGGCGAGTGCACGGATAATATCGTTATCACTAAATCCATTTTTGTCTTGCATATATTTGAGTACGGCCGGAACTACTCCGCACGAGCCACAGGTCGGCGCAGTAACGATTGTACCACAGTCGGCATTCTGCTCACTAACAGCAAATGCATATGCACAAACAATGCGGTTCTCACGAGTTTGTGGACTTTCGTCTATATGGCGTTTGTTGTAAAGTAATTGAGCTTTTCTTTGAAGCTCAAGACCACCCGGTAAAATTCCGGTCTTCGTTAGACCTTGTGAAATGGCGTTGCACATAGTTTGCCACACAGTCATAAGGAATTCCTTAAAGCCTTCCCCTTCGTGTTCGAACACGTAATCGGATAAGCGAATATTACGTGCTTTGCAAAGCTCTACGATTTCCGTAAAATGTTTTTCAGCATAAACGTCAGGCTCAATAGTTGTTAGCTCTCCTTTAGCCTTAATATCGCCACCACCGATTGATAAAAAAGTCTTGTTTGCAATTTCCTTGCCATCTTTAAAGGCAACGAAAGTCAAAGTGTTAGGATGCGGCAAATCTATATCGTCATAATTAAACACAACTTTTGTTGGAATAGGTTGTAATGCATCAATAACCGCCCTATCAGTGCCGTGACCTTGCCCGGTTTTTGCAAGAGAACCATATAAAGTAACCACGATGCTATCGGCATAGGGATTTTCAGCTAAAAATCTTTTTGCTGCAAAGTTAGGTCCCATCGTGTGTGAACTTGATGGACCTACGCCAATTTTAAAAACACTACGAACAGATTTCATATCATTACCATCCTAAGTTTTCTCTAACAATAAATCTAACACATAAAATAAAATAAATCAATATTAAAAATTAATATTATATTAAGTATTATTACAAAGTAATATAAAAACAAGATTGCTTAGCAATAGGGATGCTCCCCTGCAAGGTAAAAGAAAAAAGGAATGCGTGTTGCATTCCTTTTTTCTTGGTACACCTTCAGGGACTCGAACCCTGGACCCACTGATTAAGAGTCAGTTGCTCTACCAACTGAGCTAAAGGTGCTCAATTTCGTTTGCTTAAGTATAATAGCACTTTTAATTTGATAACGCAAGTATTTTGACGAATAAAAGTAAAAAATTTTTAAAGAAAAATAATTTAAAAAATTTTTAAAAAAGTGTGTCAAAATTGTTTACAAATATTTTTTGATGTAGTATAATCACTATCGTTGCAAATGAGTGCGCGGGAGTGACTCAGTGGTAGAGTGTCACCTTGCCAAGGTGAAAGTCGCGAGTTCGAATCTCGTCTCCCGCTCCAAAAAAAAAGAAGAACATCGATTGATGTTCTTTTTTTATTATCTTAAACTATCTCGATTTGCTATAAACTACGGTTGCTATGCTTTCTTTTGGAATAGTAATGGTATCTACGCCCTTTCCGCCTTTGACGCTTTGTCCGTTATTGCCCATTGCATCCGTTACATACAAATTATAATTTGAATATCCTCTCGGCAAGCCCATATTAAAAAGTTCTACTTCTTCACCTTTATTGATGTACACCGTAACGATATCTCCATTGGGGTTTTGGAATGAGCATTGTCTAATTTGATAACCTTCTTCTTCGTCAAGAGTTAGCTCTGACTTTATTCTAACCGCCCCCTTTTCGATATGCTTTGTAAATTGTCCATAAGCGTAATATCTAAGTGGGATTTGAAGGTTGTCTTTGTCCTCAACGCTTACGTATAAAAGTCCGTCTTCATAGTGGTAGCACGAAACGGCAAGCCAATATTGCCAAGTAGTTGCATCAAGTGTTACAAGGTCGTCCATTACCACGTGTGCAATGCTGAACGCAGGATTAAGTCCACTATCCCTGCCATTTTGCATTTGGCACCATTCGGTCATTGAAACCTTTAGTTCGGGATATTTTTCTTCTATATATTGCTTAAATGCAGCCTTTTCGTGTATAGTCGCCCAATAGCTATGAGCATCAATATGCGTTAGGTATGGCTTGATTATTTCCGACCCCATCAAAGCATCGAGATACTCGTATATTCTGCCCGCAACGACACCACTTTCGTAAATCGAAAGTTTAAGTGATTTTAGCGACTCTCTACTCTCCATTTCCTTGATAAATACTTCGTAGAAAGCAACGAGTTCATTAGGCTCGTAGTGACAACCTTCTTGCCCGCCTTTCCACTCCCATTCGGGCTCATTGACAGGTGATAAGGCAATGACGGGGACACCACTATCGATAAAATGCTCGGCTACGTCGCAAAAATATTTTGCGTAAGCTTGGTAGTTTTCTCTTGGGAGATTACATTTACCATCCGAGCTATGACCTTTTCCGTTTTTGGTCAGGCTATTAGGTGGACTATTTGCAAATAGAACAACTTCGCTTGCACCGTATTTAAGAGCTAAATCAAGCATATATCTACCACTCGCATCGCGCGTAAAATCATAACTGGCGTCTTCGGTCAAAAAGCTTTCGACGGTACGCCAATAATGCGAGTAGTACCCTTCATCGGGAGTAACCGCGGCGCCTAAATTATAACGATAGACGCTCATACCAAGGCCGGTCCTTTTGTCATATAAAAGTCTTGCAATAGCTTCCCTTATATCTTCGCCGTCTTCGGTAACGGCATTCCAGCCACCTACGTCGGGCGACCACCAACAACCTGATGCTCCAAATCCTTCTTCTAAAGTTTGATATTTGGTATCAATATCGTAAGTGATTTTGTTCTGCATAAAGTGTCCTCCGTAGTATAATCCCGAAAGCATCGTTATGACCGTAACGGCCGTCATTAGCATTACAATTAGTTTTTGAAGCTTCATTCTTTTGCGTTCAATATTTCAACAAGTGCTTTTAACGCCCTTCCCCTATGGCTAACCGCATTTTTTGCATCACTATCTGCCACTCCAAAACTTTGGTTTAGGTCGGTTGAATAAAATAACGAATCGTATCCAAATCCGTTTTCGCCCTCTTCTTTATATAAGATAGTCCCTTCGGTGTCGCCCTCGGTATGTATAATAGTACCATCGGGATAGTATAAAACGATGGCTGCGTGGAAACGCGCCGTCCTATTCTCAACACCGGCCATTTCCTTTAGAAGTTTTGCACGATTAAGTACGTCGTTACCATCTTCGCCGCTATATCTTGCCGAATAAACTCCCGGTGCACCGCCTAAGGCATCGACAACGAGTCCACTATCATCTGCAAGTGCTATTTTACCCGTTGCTTCGGCTATCGCCTTTGCCTTAATAAGCGCGTTGCCGTAAAACGTGTCGGCATCTTCGACGACGTCGAGTTTAAGTCCTATATCTTTTAGTGACTTAACGTCGTAATCATTACCAAGAATCTCTTTGAATTCCTTAACCTTGTTGACGTTCCCTGTTGCGGCAATTATCTCAATCATATCGCCCTCCTAAGCAATTAAATTATATCAAAATACACTATATTTTGACAATACCGTTTTTACATTTTTTACCTATTTTATATGTTATATAAACAAGCTGAATATTCCAAAATAAAATCGATGTTTTTGTTTGACAAACCATATAACTCATAATATAATTAAAAAAAGTGCAAAGGAGCATATGTTTTATGGCGAAGATTATTGCTGAAGGTCTTACCTTCGACGATGTATTGTTAGTCCCCCAATATTCAAACGTTTTACCTAAAGACGCCAACCTTTCAACAAAACTCACCGATACCATTAAGCTTAATATACCGCTAATTTCGGCAGCTATGGACACTGTTACAGAATCAGGCCTTGCTATTGCTATGGCTCGTGAGGGTGGTCTTGGTATTATCCACAAAAATCTTTCTATAGACGACCAAGCAACTCACGTTGACAAGGTTAAGAGAAGTGAACACGGCGTTATCACCGACCCCTTCTTCCTAAGTCCTACCCACACCGTTGCTGAAGCAAACGCTTTGATGGGCAAATATAAAATCAGCGGCGTTCCGATTACCGAAGGAACAAAACTCGTAGGCATCCTAACAAATCGCGACCTTCGTTTTGAAACCAACTACAATCAACCTATTGCTAACGTAATGACCAAAGAAAATCTTATTACCGGTCCCGTTGGCACCACGCTCCAAGATGCACAAAAGATTCTTGGCAAACACAGAATCGAAAAGCTCCCTCTCGTTGACAGCGAGGGCAATTTAAAGGGTTTAATTACTCTAAAAGATATCGAAAAATCAATCCAATATCCCAATAGCGCAAAGGATGCTAACGGTAGACTATTGGTTGGTGCTGCAGTCGGTGCAGGCGCAAACTATCTTGACAGAGTTAAAGCACTTGTCGATGCTAAAGTTGATATTATTGCTATCGATACTGCTCACGGTCACAATCAAGGCGTACTTAACGTAGTATCTGATATTAAGAGCAAATTCCCAAATCTCCCCGTTATCGCAGGCAACGTTGCAACTGCAGCTGCTACCGAAGCGCTTATCAAAGCAGGTGCTGACGTCGTTAAAGTTGGTATCGGCCCCGGTTCTATTTGTACTACCCGCGTCGTTGCAGGTATCGGTGTGCCACAAATCACTGCCATTATGGATTGTGCTGAAATGGCTGACAAATACGGCAAGCGCATCATCGGTGACGGTGGCGTAAAATACAGCGGAGACATCATCAAGGGATTAGCAGCAGGTGCAAGCGCCATAATGCTTGGCAGCCTTCTTGCCGGCACTCAAGAATCCCCCGGCGCACTTGAAATTTATCAAGGCAGAAGCTTTAAGGTTTACCGTGGAATGGGCTCAATGAGCGCAATGGAAGCAGGCAGTAAAGATAGATACTTCCAAGAAGACGCCAAGAAACTCGTTCCCGAAGGTGTTGAAGGTAGAGTTCCTTACAAAGGCTCACTATCAGACGTTATCTACCAACTCGTTGGCGGTATCCGTGCTGGTATGGGTTACTGTGGTAAGGCAACTATTGAAGAACTCCGTACCAACTCTGAGTTCATCAAGATTACCGGTGCATCGCTCGTTGAAAGTCACCCACACGACATTTCCATAACGAAAGAATCTCCCAACTATTCGCCTAAAGCTTAATTACAAAATAAAAAACGGACTCAACCGAGTCCGTTTTTTATACCTTATAGCAGGATACAAATTACCCCACCCTTTCCTTCGTTTACAATACGATTGAGAGTTCTATGCATTTTTCGTCTGCAATCTATCGGCATATTACCAATCTTTGCATCCAAATCTTCCTTTACAAGACTTGAAAGTGGTTTGCCAAACATATTAGTGTTCCATATACCTTGCTTGTCGTCTTTGAACTCACTCATTAGGTAGTTAACCATATCTTCCGATTGTTGCTCGGAGCCGATAATCGGCTTAACTTCCGTTTCTACGTCCACCCTAATCATATGAATTGACGGTGCTTTTGCTTTTAGCTTTACGCCAAATTGCGTTCCCTTTTTAAGAAGTTCGGGTTCTTCAAGTTCCATTTCTTCCATACTCGGCAATACTACTCCATAGCCTGACTCTTGTACTTGGTCAATGGCAACTTTTAGTTTTTCATAGTGCTTATATGCGTTAGATGCCTTGATTAAATAGCTCATTACTGAATAATCGTCTTCTATCTCGTAGCCACACTCTTTAGATAGCACTTTGTAGAACAAGTCTTCCTTGGGCTTAAAGATTAGGTTAAGAACACCTTCTCCTGAATCGACTTCTACGTCGGGTTCTCCTTCAAAATACTCGCATTGCTCACAGTTAGACGCAATAGATTGAAACTCTTTAATCTTGAGCTTGCCACTACCTTCTTTGAGCTTTTCCATAAGCCACTTCATAATGGGATTATCCATTCCTAAAGCTCGCATCCACTTAGGTACTTTTACTTCGATGCGTTTGAGTGGGAATTCAAGAAGTACTTTTTCAATGATGGTCTCAAGCAGTTCCTTGCCTGCGTTCAATATATTAATAGGCGTAACGGATACGCCGTATCTCTCACTTAACGAAGATGCAAGATTGATGGTATCTTTGCTATCCGGATTAGCTGAATTTAGCACTACTGCAAACGGTTTACCCATAGCTTTAAGCTCGTTTATTACCCTTTCCTCTGCATTAAGATAATTGGCACGCGGAATATCACATACCGTACCATCCGTCGTGACCACTACTCCTACGGTAGAGTGATCGCGAATAACGCGCTCCGTGCCGTCTTCAGCAGCCCTTTCAAACGGGATTGCATCTTCGTGCCAAGGCGTCTTTATCATTCGCGATTTGCCCTCTTCTTCGCCGCCAATTGCTCCGTCGACAAGGTAACCGACACAATCTATCATACGAATTCTTGCATTGGTTTCACCTGCAGTAATCTCAACAGCCTCACTTGGAACGAACTTCGGCTCCGTAGTCATAATAGTTTTGCCGTCAGCTGATTGAGGGAGCTCGTCACGGGCTCTCTCGCGCGAATATCCTTCGCCTACCTTATCAAGCACTATCTCTTCCATAAAACGTTTTATAAAGGTGGATTTGCCCGTTCTAACAGGTCCAACCACGCCAACGTAAATATCGCCGTTGGTCCTTTGGGCAATATCTTTATATATATCGTACGTCTGCATAGACAACCTCCAAAATATTTTGGTAAATTCTATGCGCAAAAGTTAAAAATTATAACAAATAAATATCCACCCGTCAAACGGGTGGTTTTTCATTTTCGGGTATAACCCTACCCATTACTGGCTACGCACAAGTGCGTCTTTTGTTGGCCTGCCAGCCATGCATTTCCTACTTACTACCCATAAATGGGTCCCGTGGGTCAAACATACTTAACTGGTCACTTTCTTGGTCAACTTTTAGTTGTTCTGCAATATACTCCTTAATTGCACGCGTGTTCTTCCCCACGGTATCAACGTAATATCCCTTGCACCAAAATTCGCGATTCCTGTATGCAAATTTCATA
>JAFTZC010000069.1 GCA_017461065.1 Clostridia bacterium
ACTACACGGGCAAGCGCACGCAAACTATATGTTGTGTCCAGCGCGCTCCGCGGACACAATCGCACGCAAAAGCATTACGTTCAAACGCTACTTGCCACGGATACGCCAAGCATTCTAAAGCGCAAAAAAGCACGATGAAACTGGGTCTCGCCAAGTCTTCAAAATACGGTATTTACAGCGTGGGAATATAGTGTTATAATATACTTAAGCATTTGGGTTTGCCAATCCACAAAAATTGATTATTTTGTATCTTGGGATACCGATTAAAGGAGATTTTAGGTATGAACTTATTTGAATGGTTTTGGGAAAAAGTAACCAAGCCGCAAGACGAAAAGCGTATCAAGACGCTCCGCGTACCCGTCGTAGCAAAGGAGCTTAACGATATTCCCTATCTTGACTCCGACCACGTCCACCATCAACTTGACGTCTATTCACCCACTACCGACGATACGCCTATGCCCACCATCATCGATATTCACGGCGGTGGTTGGTATTACGGCGACAAGGAACTAAACAAGATTTACTGCCTAAACCTATGTGAAAGGGGCTTTAAAATCGTAAATATCAGCTATCGCCTTGCACCAAGCGTATCACTTAAAGCGCAAGTGCAAGATATAGTTTCGGCGCTTAACCATATAAAAGAGCACGCAAGCGAATACGGAATAGACCTAAATAACCTATTTATTACGGGCGATTCCGCAGGCGCACACCTTACGAGTTTAATAGTTAATTTGGTAAGTGATGGCGATATGCAAGCAGCTTACGGCGTAAATATTGACCTTAAGTTTAAGGCAGTCGCTTACACTTGCGCCATTTTTGATATCTCTAAGCTTGCCACTATGCCCGTTGTAAAAAGCTATTTCACTCCGCTTTTTGAGAAAAAGGGCGCTAAATGCGACGTTTTCCCCTACTCCTGCTTCCGTCCCGAGTTCTCGGGCGGCATCCCAAGCCTATTTATCACCTGCGACGGCGACTTCCTAAAGGGTCAAACCGTTAGTGGATACGAAACCTACCGCGCTCTCGGACACGATGCCGAGCTTATCTACTTCCCTAAGGCCGAGCAAACCAACCCACTTGCCCACGTTTACAACGTCATCCAACCCGATTGGGCGGAGTCCAAGGTTGCAAACGACCGCACCGCTGACTTTTTCCGCCGCTACGTCGACTAAAAAATCTATTTCATATACTTGACACCACCGTTATAGGCAGTATATAATCTGTTTAGATAGTCAATCTCGCGACATACTCGTCGCTAAAGGAGGCATAATATGACCGAACGCTTCAAAAAATATCTCGAGCAAGAATTCCGTGCTATCCCACCAACCAAGGGCGCAATGGATTATCGCAAGGCAACTCTCGTCCGTCTTGAAGAATACGCCCAAGACGCACGCATCAAGGGTATGACCGACGAAGACGCCATCTACAACTTAGCTATCGATTCACTCGGTGACTTCCGCTCCACCTTGATAGCATTCAACGCTGAGCTTACCGACCGTCCAAAGAGAAACAACCGCCGTTTGTTTACGGCAATCGCTACGGCAGTAACCGTGCTCATCGTACTTGGTCTTTATCTCGTAACCAGCCTTCTCCATCTCGTACCCTGGAGCACCAGCTGGCTTATTCTCGTAGGACCCTTGTTTGCGGCAATCATCTCTCTACTAACCCTAAACGGCATTTCTATTGCAAAGAGAAAATCCTACGTGGTGCCACGTGTCTTTTTGGTAATCAGCATAGTGCTTGCAAGCACCTTCGTATTCCTTGTACTACTAATGCTAACCCGCCTACCATACGCTTGGTTTACCTTCCTTGCTATGGTAATCGTAATCTTCCTATCGGACACTCTAATCGGCTTCCTAACCAAATCGAAGCTTGCATTCCTTGAGTCCCAAGCTACCCTAATTATTACGTCAGCTCTACTATACGTAATGCTTGGTATCGCTCACGTAATGCCTTGGCATCCCGGCTGGCTACTACCTGCACTTGCAGCTATTGCAGCAGTTGCAGCACTCATCGTAATGCTCATTCACCGCTCCAACAAAAAGAAGGCTCCAAAGGTCAAAAAGAGCGAGCTCAAGCCCACCACGGTAGACGAAAAATTCTACACCGAGTGGTAATCCAACTTTTACGAATTTCGCGTAGTTAGGCCACCCGATTTCTCGTTTGGGCAGCCTAAAACATAACAATCCTTTCAAAATAAAGGAGACTATAATATGAAGAAAAAGCAAAAAATAAAGGCCGAATTATGGGATAAAATGCAGTACCTATTCCGCAACTACTACGATAGAATGGTACACGCCGTCCTTTACTACGACGGACTAATCGATATACCCACTCTCAAGACCATTTTGGTTGGCACAACCGAAAAAGTTCCCGTCCTACACTCAAGCTTCCACGACTCTGCAATCGACCCTTATTGGGTAGTCGAGCCCTACGTTGTAGACGATATCCTGACGATAAAGGAAGTTGACAAGGACGCACTTGAAGAAGAAATCGAGTCCTTTATAACCCAATGTATCCCCGTTGAATCGCACGTTCAATTCAAGATGGCTATCTTCAATTCAGAAGGAAAATCTACCCTATGTATGATAGTCAACCATATGTGCTTTGACGGCGGTGACTTCAAGTATTTCCTAAAGCGCCTTGCTCGCAACTATAACTCGGCTATAAGCGGCACACCCGTAATCGATATTAAAACGGGCACTCGCTCCTACGACCAAGTTTACACCAAGCTTGACGACGAAGATAAGGAAGTTGCCAAAAACCTATACAAAAACATTTCTCAAGTTAAGGACGAGCACTACTTCCCCCTAACCCCCGACCATCCAAGCGATAAGTCGATGATAAATCGCTCCAAGGTAGATAGAGAAACCTTTGATAAATTTAGGCGCATAGGCAAACACTACGGCGTAACCGTCAACGACCTTATGCTTGCAGTTTATATGCACAGCCTATACGAGTTCGGTGGATATCCCGAAACCGACACCGTCACCATTCCCTGTATGGTAGATTTGCGCCGTCACATCGAAGGCGGTGAAGAAGCAGGCGGCCTAACCAACCATACAGGCTTTATGCAATGTAGCGTTGAAGGCGTTGGCGCAAACGTAAACGAAACTCTCGTCAAGGTTTTGCAGTCGGTCAGAAAATCCAAGCAAGATAAGTATATGGGCTTGTATTCACTCCCCCTACTCAAGCTTGCATACACCATTCTACCCTATGCAATAAGCGAAATCGCCATTAAAATCGGCTATCTCAACCCACTAATCGGTATGTCAAACATCGGCGTACTTGACCCCGTTGCGCTTTCACTCAACGGACTAAATCTCGTCGACGGATTTATGACGGGCGCAGTCAAGTATAAGCCCTATATGCAACTTGCGTTAACATCTCTCAACGGCGAACTCACTATGACCATTGCCATAAGGGGCAACGACGAAGACAAAAAAGCAGTGGAGCGCTTCTTTGAAATCATCCATCGCAATATAGCCGATTTCATTGAGCACAACAAGCAGTACGCGGAGTAACCCCACCTTAAACGAAACGAAAGAGCAAGCTTTCCGCTTGCTCTTTTTATTTCGCCTTTATTAAATGAAGTCACTGTGTCTTAAGGATATCTTTTGAAGTCCCGGTATGATGCTTTCTTCTTGTCCAAGCAAACTTGCTATCGCATCCTTTTCGCTAATGGTAAGCGTGGGCTCTTTGTCCGTTTCTCTTACGGCGAACTCGCCGTCCTTAGCGACGATTTCAAGCTTTTCCCTACCACCAATTTCCAACACTCCTTCATAGGACAAAGTCTTGCCTTCGCTAAGGGTAGCTGCAATCAGTTTTTCTATCAGTCGCTTGTAGCTTAGCACCTTGTACTTTTCGTGTGACGTCACGACGTATTCTTCCGAACACAAGCTCATAGCTTCCTTGTATACCTTTTCAGTAGGCAACACTTGTACCTTTAGGACGGGCGCTTTTACGCAATCCTTATACGCCTTTACCGCTTGGATACAATCCAAAGTGCCACCTTCAACGTACAAGCATTCAAGCTCGTAGCCCTTGAAGAACTTGCCGCTTGCATAGCCTACCGTTCTTCCTTTCTTCTTGACGAGATAGAGCTTAGAAAACCAATTTCTTATGACGTCACTCTCGCTTGCACGGGGGCGGTCCACTACCATATTTCGCTTACTGCTTAACTCGTTTACTTCCAAAAAGTCTTCTTCTGTTTTAGCTCTAACTATCACGTATGGGTTATCTTTTTCCCATTTTTTGATACTCACACTGCTGATTTCAAAACAATAAGTAGCTCCGGCAGGATAATAGCCGAAGTGCTCATAGCGATGCCTTCTGCCCGTCAAAAACATAACGTCCGCGCTATCCTTATACGCTTCTTCGCTGCGTCTTAGCATCATTCCCATTATACCCTGGTTACGTGCCTTTTTAGCTGTTGCCACCATACCTATTGCAACGCCGTTTATAGTAACGCCCCCAAGCGTAATATCCTCGGGATAGGCGCATATTGCACCGCTTAGCACCCCTTCTTTTTCCACAACGTAGTGATACTGCATAGTGTTTTTATCCTTGCCGTATAGGCTGGGGATAAGGGAAGGGAAAGGCTTATGGAAAACCTTGTTTAAAAACTTAATTACCTTTTTGTTTTCTTCGTTATTAGGGACTCTTATATTCATATCGACTCCTTATTTGTTGATTAAAGGATAGACTTTATTTGCAATTAGCGCGCTTATTATGGCGCTTATTATATCGATTGGCAAAAAGATTAGACTGCCCGTTAGGAATGCTTGCCACAAGCCCACTTCTGCGCCGGCATATATAGGATTATCGGCTATGGTTTGCATAAGGGCGTCTCTAAATTGAAGCGCAAAGTTTGCCGCAAAGTAGAAGTACCATACTCCTATTAGGTGTATCACAACCACGCCTATAAGATTGCAAACCAAACGTTTTTTAAAGCCACTCTTAGCTACCCCTGCAATTAGTGCTGCAAATATAAAACC
>JAFTZC010000070.1 GCA_017461065.1 Clostridia bacterium
CAAGTCAAGGAAAAATCAGTTACGATTGGCGTGACGACGTTGAATATACCGTTTTTGACGAGCTAAATATTCCTATTCCAAGCGACAGCCATAGGGTGCAAAACGTATCTTTCCTTGCACCATATAGCGACAAGCCCTTGTTTATTTATCAAGACGAAGACAAGATGGAGTGGGGCGTATACCGCCATACTTTTGGTGATATGCTTGCTACTCGTGCTACCGAAGCAGGTGCAAAAGTCGTGTATGACGCGGGCGTTACAGAGCTCATTATTGATGGTGATGCCGTCAAGGGCGTAGTGGTAGGCGGCGAGCAAGTTTTTGCCGATTTAGTAATCGACTGTTCGGGTATGGATTCAAAGTTTAGGGCATCACTTCCTGAGAGTATGGGTATTGAAAAGCAAGCAAATTGGGACGAAGCCTTCAACGTATACCGTGCTCACTTTAACAAGCGTGAAGGCGAGCCCGAACCCGAAAAACATCGCAGACTCGTATATCTTAAGCCCGAAGGTGCGCTTGGTATCAGCTGGGTGGTTTGTGAGCCCGACGGCACCGAAAACGTTCTCATTGGCCGAATCGGCGACCTACCCCAAGAAGAAATTGACGCGTCTATCCAAAAGCTCAAGGAGCTACATCCCATTATCGGTGACGACGTCGTTTACGGCGGCAGACGTGCAAGGATACCAATCCGTTATCCATTAACCAAGATGGTGGGCAAGGGTTACGTTGCAATTGGTGACGCTGCCTTTATGACCATTCCCCTTATCGGCTCGGGCATAGCGGCATCTCTTAGAGCGGGCCAAATTCTTGGTGACGTTATCAACCAAGCGGGCTCGGTCGAAGTTGACGTGCTTTGGAAGTATCAAGTCAAGTACTATCAAGATATAGCAAAGGAGCATTTCTTGGTAGACTGTATGAAGCGCAAGATTTTGGTTGCGGATAACTATGATATTAAGTACGTTATCGAGTCGGGATTCATCACGGAAGACGACATCAAAATGCTCACCGGTGGTGAAGGCGGCAAGATGACGGCAAAGGATATTTTCAAAAAGTTACGCTTGGCAGTCAAAAAGCTCCCGTTTATTATGTCAGTAGTCGGTGCGCTTCTAAAAGGTGTGGGCGCTATGAATAAAGCAAAGAATATCCCCACCGAGTACGATGAAAAGAAGATTGCAAAGTGGCAAGCCAAACTTCAAAAGGTTTTTGGAAAATAAAATGGACGACAACGTTAAAAAAATAAGGATAATGAAGATATGGGAGATTTTGAATCGCGAGACGGATGAGGATCATCCCTTGACTACCGAGCAAATTCTCGAGAGGCTGGATGCGATGGGTGTGCCTTGCCATCGCAAGACTTTGTACGAAGATATCAAGGTGTTAAACGCAACCGGCTATGAAGTGCTCGTCAATCGCGCTCTTAGCAACGAGTACTACGTTATGGAGCGCACCTTTGATATTCCCGAGCTTCAAATTCTTATGGACGCCGTGCAAGCAACGAGATTTATCTCTACCAAAAAGACGGAAGAGCTTGTAAGGAAGATAGCTATGCTTGCAGGGGCAAGCAAGGCAGAAGTGTTAAAGCGCAACATAGTGGAGTTCAATACGTCCAAGAGCTCAAACGAGCAGATGATATATAACGTAAATGAAATCGCACTTGCTATTGAGCTCAAAAAGAAGGTTTCATTTTTGTATTTTAAGCTAAACGCAAAGCACGAGAAGGTCTATCAACACTCTCACAAGAGATATTTGGTAAATCCGCTTGCTACGATATTTTCGGACGACAAATACTATCTCGTCTGCTTTGACGATAAATACGGCAACGTAGTGCATTATCGCGTGGACAGGATGGAAAACGTTATGATGGAGCCTGCGGATGCAGCCGAGACCATTGTGTCGAAAAACTTTGATGCCAAGGGGCGCAAAAAGCAGCTGTTCAGTATGTTCGTAGGCAATCCCGAAAGAGTAAGTTTTGAAGCGGATAGCAGTATAATTGACGGCCTTTTCGACAAATTCGGCGACGACTTAGTGCTAAGTGAAGAAGACGGCAAACTTACTTTTACAACGACGGCAGAAGTCTCGCCCACCTTTATTTCGTGGGTAGTAGGCTTTGGTGGAAAGCTCAAAATTACCGCGCCCAAGCGTGTAGTTAATAAGGTAAAAGACCACCTAATCAAGTCCCTTGAAGCATATGGAGATTAGTATGAAGCTAAGAGATTTATTTAAAAGAAAACCCAAAAACAAATGGGTGGAAGAGTGGCCGGTGCCATACAAAGAGGATTGGAAAACGGAGGAGATACATCTCCGCGACCCCTTCATTATCACCGAAGGGGATAGCTACTATCTAACGGGCACGCTCACTCACGATAGTATATCCGACGGCTACGGCGTACCGCTATACCAAAGCTCCGATTTATGCACGTGGAAGGGCCCGATTTTGATAGTAGACCAAGCTAAAGGTTTTGAGAGTTATTCTAACTTTTGGGCACCCGAAATTCACAAGGTAGGCAATGAGTTTTGGCTACTCGTGACGCTCGAGCCCAAGGGCGGCAAGCGCGGAACATATCTGTTTATCAGCGATAAAGTGGACGGAGAGTACGCTCTAAAATCGCGAGTAACCCCAGAGAATATGTTTAGCTTAGACGGCACTTTATACGAAGAAGACGGGCAAAAATACATCGTCTACTGCTACGAGTGGGTGGAAGCTCACGACGGCCAAATAAGAGTTGTTAAGCTCCGCGACGATCTTAGTATCGACCTAAGCAGTGATAAGCTCTTGTTTAAGGCAAGCGACAACGTATTTTACGCAAAGAGTAATTTCAATCTCATCACCGACGGCCCTTATTTATATAAGGATAATAATAAATTAAAGATGTTGTGGTCTACCTTTGGTATCGGCAAGGGGTATATGCTCCTTAGCGCAACCTCAAAGGGTGGCGTTTTGGACGAATGGGTACAAGACACGTTAGTGTTTGACCGCGACGGCGGGCACGGTATGATTTTTGAAACGCTTGCAGGCGAAAAGAAAATCCTAATGCACTCTCCTAACGGCAGAAATCCTGCTAAGTGGCAATTTGAGCGCCCCTTTATTATCCCTTACGGCGAGTGGGCGGAAAAGAAATAACGCTAAAACACAAAGATTTCAAAAAACACGTTGATATTTTAATAAAGGATTAAGGGTTGAACGCCATAATAAAGGCATAAAGAATATATACTGACGAAAGTCAAGTATACTTTTTCATCCAATCTCCTCCTTCTTTTATGAAAAATAACGCCGCTACGGCGTTATTTTTCTTTGTTAAGCTTGGGTTGATTTTAATAAATGGGAATGGGTTGGCCAAACGCAGTGCCGCCTAATCCTTCGAGCTCGAAGCGCACGTATTTTTGACAACCTGCGGCTATGGGGTTAAAGGTGTTGCCGTAGCCTACTATCTCGCCGCACGAAATCCAAGTTACCTTGTCGTAATCGGTGCCTTCAACGGAGATGGTGCCGTCTTCAGCTTGTTTTACGTTGGTGATGCGTGGCTCTTGACCTACGGGGTTTTCAACGAGCGCGTTGGTTACTGCATAGTAGTGGCCGTTACGGAATGCGTACTCAATGCTTTCTTCCGTTCTATCAGGAGCAAGGAACATAGTGTAGCTCCAGCCAATGTCGTTGTCGTCGTGGGTGTCGTCGGTTGCAACGCCGTAGATATTTCTTTCCGGCATAAGTGCGGTTAGGCAAGCGTCCCAAATTTCACGGTCTTCCTTGTAGCGGTCGTTGCGGTTGACGATTTCCATACCTACTATGCAAGGATAATCTTGATACCACTTGATACGTTGTTCCATACTTACGTGGTCGTATTTGCCGGGATGATTCAAAATTGCGATGCCGCCACCTTCCGTAGTAAGGTCAAAAATGTCAGTAGGGGCCATTATGGCAAACTCGATATAAGTATAGTAAACGTTTATATGAGCGTTGCCGCCCTCCGCTTCGTTTGAGCTGATAGGGGTTAGATAGTAGTCGGTGACGCCTATGGACTCAAAGGTATCGAATCCGAGATAGTGGTCGGTGATAGCAAGGATGTCGTAACCGCGATCTTGATATTGATAAACGCGGTCTTGTGGAGAAGTCCAACTATCCAAGCTTCTATTCGTGTGCGTGTGCGTGTTAGCCTTATATTGATTTAGCGTCCAAATATCAACGGGTGGAAGCTCTTCTACGTCGTCCGTGCGTGGGAAAAATTCCGTGCTGATGACGGCAACGGAAGTCGCGATAAATATGGCAAGCATCAATACGACTATAAATTTCTTCATAAAAGCACCTCTCCAACCTTTCTATTTTACCACGAAAATTAAAATTTGCAAACCCCACGCACCTAATTAATCAATAAAAAAATTTAGTTAAAAATATTGTCGAAAATGGGCCAAAAGCGTTTGACACTTTATACTTGTATAAAGTAAAATGAAGGCGTATTTTTGAAATACACAATAACAAACAAATTTTTTGGAGGAAAAAAATGAAAAAAGTTTTAGCTATCGTTCTTTGCGTAGCAATGCTTGCAGCTCTCGGCGTAAGTCTCGTTGCTTGTAACGACACCGCTGATTTTAAAGTTGGTTTTATCTGCCTACACGACGAAAACTCAACTTACGACAAAAACTTCATCGATGCTATCTATGAAGCACAAAAGGCTCTTGGACTAAAGGATGACCAAATCATCATCAAGACTAACGTTCCAGAAGGTAACGAATGTTACGTTGCAGCAGCTGACCTTGTAGACCAAGGTTGCAAAATCGTTTTTGCTAACAGCTTCGGCCACGAATCTTATATGCTCCAAGCAGCTAAGGATTTCCCAGAAGTTCAATTCTGCCACGCTACCGGAACTATGGCTCACGACGCTAACGTTTCTAACTTCCAAAATGCATTTGCATCTATCTACGAAGGCAGATATCTTGCAGGTGTTGCTGCAGGTTACAAACTCCAAGAGCTTGTAAACGGTGGTGCTGCTGCTAAGATCGGCTACGTAGGCGCATTCCCCTATGCAGAAGTTGTTTCAGGTTACACCTCTTTCTATCTTGGCGTTAAGAGCGTTGTTTCTAACGTAACTATGGAAGTTCAATTCACCAACAGCTGGTATGATGAAACTGCAGAAAAGAACGCAGCTAACAACCTCATCCAACGTGGCGCAGTTCTTATCAGCCAACACGCAGACAGCTGGGGCGCACCTACCGCTTGTGAACAAGCTAACGTTCCAAACGTATCTTACAACGGCTCAACCATCTCTAACTGCCCCAACACCTACATCATTTCTTCAAGAATCAACTGGGCACCTTACTATGAATATATGATTAAGTGCGTACAAAACGGCGAAGACATCGCAGCAGACTGGACCGGCACCATCGCTACCAACTCTGTTCTTCTCACCGACCTTAACGCTAACGCATATGCAGACGCTGCAACCGCAACCGCAGCTCAAAATGCTATCAACACCGCTAAGGCAGCTCTCCAAAATGGCACTCTTGAAGTATTTGATTGTGATACCTTCACCGTAGGCGGCGCAGCTCTCAGCACCTATATGGCAGACGTTAACACCGACAGCGCATTTACTCCTGATACTCAAGTTATCGAAAACGGCGCATTCGAAGAATCTTCAAAGCGTTCAGCTCCTTACTTCGACGTAAGAATCGATGGCATCACTTGCCTAAACTAATTTAACTATTACTAACACGGAAAGGCGGAGTTAATCTCCGCCTCTCCCAATTTTTATTAACAAATTTACGCAGCGCCACCCCTTATGAGTAGCGCTTTTTGATAAGAATGGAGGAAAAACGCGTGAACCAAGTAGCAATAGAACTAAAAAAAGTTTCAAAGCGCTTTGGCGAAGTCGTTGCCAACAACGAAGTAGACCTCAAGGTTTACAAAAACGAAATACTTTCGCTTCTCGGCGAAAACGGCAGTGGTAAAACGACGCTAATGAATATGATTTCCGGCATATATTTTCCCGATAGCGGCGAAATAGAAATTGACGGAAAGCCCGTAGTTATCAAGTCTCCAAGAGACGCACACAACTACAAAATTGGTATGATACACCAACACTTCAAGCTCGTTGACGTGTTTAGTGCTGCCGACAATATTTTGCTTGGTGAAAAGATGTCCGAGTATTCCATTTCCCAAAAGGCAAAGGAAACACTTTCGACTTTACCCGAGGACAAAATCATCAAGAGCGTAGAAAAGGACGGCAAAACTTCCAAGACCGTTGATTTCAAGGTGCTTGGAGAGATTGCACTAACCTACCTAAAGGTAGCCGCACTTCCTTTTATTAAGCTCGGAAAGCTTATCAAATTCGATATTTTGGCAAAAAATAGGGCAAAAGACCTACAAGAAGTTGCCGACAAATACGGATTTGAAATCGACCTAAAGAAGAAAATATACGACCTATCAGTTTCCGAAAAACAAACGGTCGAAATTATAAAAGTTTTATATCGTGGAGCAGAAATACTCATTCTTGACGAGCCTACTGCAGTTTTGACCCCACAAGAAATCGAAAAGCTGTTTGCCGTTCTTAGACGTATGCGTGACGACGGCAAGGCTATCATTATAATCACCCACAAGCTCAATGAAGTTATGGCGATATCCGATAAGGTTGCAGTCCTTAGAAAGGGCGAGCATATCGCAACCGTAGATACCGCTAACACCAATGAAAAAGAGCTTACCGAAATGATGGTAGGCAAAAAGGTTGAGCTCAACATCGACCGCACCGAGCCTGTCAATATGGTGGATAGATTGGTCGTAAAAGACCTTTCAATCATCAATCACGATAGGGTTAAAGTGCTTGATAACGTCAACTTCGTTGCACGTAGCGGCGAAATTTTGGGTATTGCAGGTATAGCAGGTAGCGGACAAAGAGAGCTACTTGAGTCCATTGCAGGTCTCGTTAAATTTAATAGCGGCGATATCATCTACAATGACCCTGCTAAAAACGATGAACCCGTTGACCTAAAGAGCAAGACTCCCGTTCAAATTCGTGAGCTTGGCGTAAGGCTATCGTTCGTACCCGAAGATAGACTTGGTATGGGCCTTGTAGCAAATATGGATATCGTAGATAATATGATGCTTCGTAGCTACAAAAAGGGACACGGCGTATTCCTTGACAGAAAGAGCCCGTCCAAGCTTGCAGACGAAATCGTACACGATCTTGAAGTCGTAACGCCCAACACTCATACGGCAGTTAGAAAGCTCTCTGGTGGTAACGTTCAAAAGGTGCTCGTTGGTAGAGAAATCGCATCTGCACCAACCGTACTTATGGCGGCTTACCCCGTAAGAGGCCTTGATATCAACTCATCATATACCATTTATAACCTACTCAACGACCAAAAAGAAAAGGGCGTTGCAGTCATATTCGTAGGCGAAGACTTGGACGTACTCATCGACCTTTGCGATAGAATTCTTGTTCTTTGCGCAGGCAAGGTAACGGGTATAGTTGATGCAAGAAGCATAACAAAGGAAGAAATCGGTCTTCTTATGACCAAAACCGAAGTAAGCGAAAAGGAGGGTGAATAATATGGCTAAAGTTAAAGCTAACAAAACGCCTCTCGTAAGAGTATCCAAGCGTACGGATATATCGGGCTGGAAAGCACTTGGTATCCGTGCAATAGCTTTCGTTGCAGCTCTCGTCGTAGGCGGTATAGTAACGGCAATACTCGTCGAAGGCAACCCATTTAAATTTTATTCATATCTCTTTACGGGAACTTTTGGTACACCCCGTCGTATTTGGAAGCTCCTACAAGACCTTGCAATGCTTCTACTTATCTCGCTTGCAGTTACTCCTGCATTCAAAATGCGCTTTTGGAATATCGGTGCCGAAGGTCAAGCTCTCGTAGGCGTACTTGCGGCAGGCGCAATGATATATTATATCGGAGACTCCGTACCAAACGGCGTTTTGATTTTAATAATGGCGGCGGCAGCTATCGTTGCAGGTATTATTTGGGCTGTTATCCCCGGTATCTTTAAAGCCTATTTTAACACCAACGAAACATTGTTCACCCTTATGATGAACTACGTTGCGATGTGCCTTGTGAATTACTTCATCAATATTTGGGTAACGAGCGGATCGGGCGTTTTGGGCGTGCTTGCCGACGGACACTTCCCGGTTATTGGCAATCAACCGCAAATTCTAACGGTTATAATCGTTGCGGTTATAACGGTACTCGTTGCAATTTATCTCAGCCGCAGTAAGCACGGCTACGAACTTAGCGTAGTAGGTGAATCCGAAAACACCGCAAGATACATCGGTATCAACGTTAAAAAAGTCATCATCCGTACGATGGTACTTTCAGGCGCTTTGTGCGGTATGGTGGGATTGCTTCTCGTAGGCGGCATTCACTATACCGTTACGGCAGATCTCGTAGGTGGCACGGGCTTTACGGCAATACTCGTAAGTTGGCTTGCTAAGTTTAATCCTATCTATATGGTTGCAACCAGCTTCCTCGTAACCTTCCTAAATCAAGGAGCGACTTTTGCTGCAGATGCATATAGGCTTGGTGGTTCGTTTAGCGATATCATCGTAGGACTATTCTTCTTTGCTATCATTGCTTGCGAGTTCTTCATCAACTACAAGGTTTCTTTCAACCTAAAATCAAAGAAAAACGAGGCCAAAAAGGCAGAAGATGCCGTTGAAAGCGAAGTCAAAGAGGAGGTACAAGGATAATGTTTGCTTCTATACTTACAAGTGCAATTAGATTTAGTACCATTTTTACACTCGGCTCAACGGGCGAAACTTTGACCGAAAAATCAGGCAACCTTAACCTTGGTATTCCCGGTATTATGTGCGCAGGCGCAATCGGTGGTATTATAGGCGAAAACGTTTATATTCAATCGCTAAGCAGCATTTCGCAAATGACCGCTTTCGGCGCAATAGTAACCCCCTTGATATTCTCTATGATTTTCTCTGGTTTCCTTGGAGCTTTCTATTGCTTGCTAACGGTTACGCTAAAGTGTAACCAAAACGTAACGGGTCTTGCAATCACCACCTTCGGTGCAGGCTTACTTAGCCTTCTTGGCAACAGAATAGACAAGACGGGCTTTGCTCAAGCAAGCTTGTATTTTACCGATGGTATGGATTTTGCTTCCAAGCTCGGTGGTTTCGGTCAAGTAGTATTCTCACACGGATTTATGGTTTACTTTGCAATTATCGTTGCTATAATCGTTGCCGTTATCATCAAGAGAACGCGTACGGGGTTATCTCTCCAAGCGGTAGGCGAAAACCCCGCAACCGCAGACGCGGCAGGTCTAAGCGTAACCAACTATAAATACGCTGCAACCGTAATCGGCTCGATGATTGCAGGATTTGGCGGTGTATTCTATATCTTCGACTATCTCGGCGGCTCTATCGAATATACTATCGAAGCTTACGGCTGGCTCGCAATCGCAATCGTTATTTTCAGCGTTTGGAAGCCAAATCTTGGTATCTTTAGTTCACTTATTTTCGGTTTCCTTTACATTTTACCTTACTATACGCAAGTAAATTTTGCTCAAATGGAACTCATCAAAATGGTGCCTTACGCAGTAACCATTTTGGTTCTCATCGTAACTTCCATTATGAACAGGAAGGAATCTCAACCACCGGCAGCTCTCGGTTTGACTTACTTTAGGGAAGAGCGATAATGGATAACGTTGAAAGAATGAAAGCGGGGCTACTATACGACCCCACGACCAATGACGTAATGGATTATCAACTTAGCTTGCTTGACAAGATGGTGGAGTATAACAATACTCTGCCACGCGAGCAAGAAAAGCGCCAAAAGCTCATAAAAGAGATGTTTGGCGCAGTTGGCAAGGGTTGCTATATCGAAGCGCCTTTCCACGCAAATTGGGGCGGGAAGCACGTCTTTATGGGCGATTACGTATACGCTAACTTCAACCTAACCATCGTGGACGACGCTAACGTTTATATCGGCAACAACGTTATGTTTGCGCCCGGCGTTATAATAGCAACGGCAGGTCACCCCGTCAATCCTACCCTCCGCGAAAAGGGATACCAATACAACAAGGAGGTCCACATCGGCAACAACGTATGGATAGGTGCAAACGCCACTATTCTTCCCGGTGTTACCATTGGCGATAACTCCGTAATCGGCGCAGGCGCCGTGGTATCTAGAGATATCCCTGCAAACGTAGTGGCAATGGGAGTACCTTGCAGAGTCGTGCGTGAAATCGGTGAGCACGACAAGGAATACTTTTTCCGCAACGAAAAAATTGATATCCCAATAGAATAATTTTCACGCAAGCGATGAAAGTTAAATAAATTACAAAAGAGGTATCTATGCCAAAAAGAACGTTTCTTGCGCTCCTTTTAGCAATCGTTTTAGCAACGGCGTGTGTCGTTGTGGTATATGAACGCAATGAAACCGATTATCATATCGAGGCAACCTCTCTTGAAAACGCATATAGCATTTCCGAAAACCTCTACGGCATATTTATCGAAGACATAAATTACGCCGTAGACGGCGGTTTGAATTCCAATCTTATCCAAAACAACTCGTTTGAATATACTTATATCTTAGGAGCGGAAGAATACGCTCCTTTTGAGCTTGAAAGCTCTTTTTGGGAGCTTGATGGAGCTTGCTCTCTTGCTACCGAGCGCCCGATAGCTACAACCAATCCCACCCAACTAAAAGTAACGATAAATAGCGGTAGTGCGGTAGCTTATAATCTCGGCTACGGCGAGCTTGACGTAAAGGGCGGTAGTGTTTCCGTAAAGGAAGATAAAGGCTACGGGCTAACCTTTTTTGCTAACGGGAAAGACTTTGTAGGCAGCGTTAGAGTGTCGGTAGTTACGGACGAAGGCGAACCTCTAACCGACGAAAAGGATATTACGCTCACGCGTGCGACGGACTATATTAAATATACTTGCGAGCTTACGGCCGTTAAGTCGGGGCTTGGAAAGTTCAAAATAGAAGCCTTAGGTAGTGGCACCCTTTATCTTGACACCTTCTCTTTGCGCCCCACCGATTCTTACGGATACGGGCAAGAAGAATGGGGGGATAGCTCCGTTAGATTGGATTTATTCAACGCACTCAAGGCACTTAATCCAAGCTTCGTGCGTTTCCCCGGTGGTTGTCTTGCCGAAGGCGCATTCACTTGGGAAAACGATTACGATTGGAAGTCAACCATAGGCGCCAACGAACTTAGAGTACAAATTCCCAACGTATGGGGATATATGCAAAGTATGGAAATCGGCTTCTACGAATATTTCCTTTTGACGGAAGCATTGGGTGCTACCGCCGTGCCGGTGGTAGGGGCAGGCGTACTTTGTCAAGCAAGGGGTGGCTCGGGCAACCCCCTTGATATAGATAGCCCTGAGTTTGAAGAAATCGTCCAAAACGCACTCGACCTAATAGAGTTTGCAAACGGCGGTGAAGATACGCCATACGGCGCGCTAAGAGCTTCATTTGGGCATAAAGAGCCTTTTAATATCAAATATATTGCCGTCGGCAACGAAAATTGGGGCGCAGTATATTACGATAGGTTCGAAGTGATATATAACGCAATCAAAGCAAAATATCCCGAAATCACCGTTATATCTTCATCGGGGCCGCACCCATCGGGCGTAGAGTACGATTACGATTGGGCAAGGATACGCGAGTCCTTTGCCGACACTGTCGTAGACGAGCATTACTACGTGCACCCCGACACCCTTGAAGATTTTTACGAGCGGTACGATGATTTTTCGCGCGCAACCAACGTTTTCGTAGGCGAATACGCAGCCCACAGCGACTATTTCTATTGGTGGGACGTAGTAACGCGCAACAATATGGACGCTGCCCTTAGCGAAGCGGCTTTCCTAACGGGTATAGAGCGCAACGGCGACGTGGTGGATATGGCAACCTACGCACCACTCCTATGCAAATACGGCTATCAGCAATGGGCGCCCGACCTTATTTGGTTTGACACGGACGAAGTGGTACTAACCCCAAGCTATTTGGTGCAATACCTAAATATGAACAACGTAGGAAGCGAGTATTTGCCACTAAGCGCCGAGCAAGGAGACGGAGTGTACAGTTCGCTTACTATCGACAGGGAAAGGGGCAAAGCCTATCTTAAAATCGTAAACGCCACCGCAGGCAGGGTAAACGTAAGCGCAGAGCTCAGCTCCCTTGGTGAGTTTGAAGTGTTGAAGCATAGCTATATTAGGACGAGCTCGCTAAAAACCTACAACGATAGGGGTAAGGAAAGGGTAAAAATCGAAAGTAGCACGCTAACCCAAACGGACGGCACGATAGCATGCCAAATGCCAAAACTATCTTATAGCGTAATTGAAATAGATTTTTAGCAAAAATATCTCAAAATCAAGGGACTCATAGAGTCCCTTTTTTAAATTCTCAATAAAAAATAAAAAAATTTAAAAAAATATGCAAAAAACACTTTACAACTTTAGCGCAATAAAGTATAATGGCAATACTTTATTCAACTAAAGTAAAATACGTACTCTTAAAAAGGAAGTAGATTATGAAAAAATTATTGATGCTTGTTTTAGTAGTTGTTTTAGGTATTAGCGTATGTGCCGGTTTGGTTGCTTGTAACCAAAAAGGCGACTTGGCTAAAGTAGAAAAAGCCGGCAAAATAGTTGTTGGCGTTACCGATTATCCTCCAATGGATTATAAGAATGAAGCCGGTGAATGGGTTGGTTTCGACGCAGAACTTGCTCAAATGTTTGCAGCATATCTTGGCGTTGAGTGCGAAATCGTAGAAATCACCTGGAGCCAAAAGGTTGCTGAAATCAATGCAGGACAAATTGACCTTATTTGGAATGGTATGACGGCAAGTGACGAGTTGGGCCAAGAAATCGACTTCTCCGTATCGTATGCAAGAAACGCTCAAGTAGCAGTTGTAAAGAGTGATAGCACTATCGCAACCAAAGACCAAATCAAGGTATCAACCATCGCTGTAGAAAACAAAAGTGCAGGTGATACGGTAGCTCGCAACGTTATTGAAGCTGCTAACGTTACCGGCCTTACTGCTCAAGTAGATGCTCTCAACGAGGTTAAGGCAGGCACTTCTCAAGTTGCTATCGTTGACCTAACTATGGCAGGCAACGTCGTGGGCAAAGGCGACTATGCAAACCTAAAGATAGTAGAAGGCGTATCTTACGGTGACGAAATCTTCTCCGTTGGTCTCAGAAAGGGTAGCGACCTCAAGGCTAAACTCGATGAGTTCCTCAAAGCAAAGTATGAAGATGGAACTATGACAAGATTGGTTGAAAAATACGGCAACGTTTTTATTAACGAGGACGCTCTTAAATAAAAAACCACACGAAGGATAGGTTATGAACGTTTTTGCAAAGGTATCGTTAGATTTACTTAATGGATTTAGTTCCTCGGTAATACTATTCATATTTACTTTAATATTTGCGCTTCCACTTGGCTTGCTCATTGCGTTTTGCTCAATGAGCAAGTTTGCGCCTTTGCGTGTTGTATCCAAAACCATAGTATGGGTGCTTCGTGGTACTCCGCTAATGCTCCAAATCTTCGTAATATTCTATCTACCCGGATTGCTTAATCTATTCGTATGGCCGTCTATGAACACCGGCTGGGAGTGGTTTGATAAGACCATCTCTACAAGGTTGATTGCAGCTTTAGTAGCGTTTTCTATCAACTATGCAGCATATTTTTCAGAGATATTCCGTGGCGGTATAGAAGGTATTCCAAAGGGACAAATGGAAGCAGGCGAAGTGCTTGGTATGACCAAAACGCAAATATTCTTTAATATTATCCTAATGCAGGTAGTTAAAAGAATTATTCCACCCACTTCCAACGAAATTATCACGTTGGTTAAAGACACCTCTTTAGCAAACGTTATAGGTGTTATGGAGTTGATTGTCACCGCTAAGAATTTTATGAACGACGGCTTGTTGTGGCCTTTGTTCTACTCGGGCGCATTCTATTTGATATTCGTTGGCGCACTCACACTATTTTTTAACTGGGCAGAAAAGAAGTTATCCTACTATAAGGTATAAATATGGCATTTTTAGAAGTAAAAGATATATATAAAAGCTTTGGCAAAACCGAAGTATTAAAGGGCGTTTCCTTTGAGCTTGAAGAAGGGCAGGTGCTTTCTATTATCGGCTCGTCCGGTAACGGCAAGACGACCTTACTGCGTTGCCTAAACTACCTTGAGTTTGCCGACTCCGGCACGGTAACGCTTAGTGGCAAAGTAGTTTCGGACGGCAAGGTGCTAAAAACGCTAAAAGAAAGCCAAATTCGCGAAAACAGATTGCATTTTGGCTTGGTGTTCCAATCGTTCAACTTGTTCCCACAATATACTGCACTCCAAAACGTCAACCTTGCTTTGTCCCTAATGGAAAAGGAAAGAGCCAAAAAGGGGCTTGCACCCTTATACGACAAGCCGTCTATGGAAGTAGCCAAGGAACTGCTTATCAAGGTAGGGCTTGAGGACAAAATGCAACTATACCCTTGCCAGCTATCGGGCGGTCAATGCCAAAGAGTTGCTATCGCAAGGGCAATGGCACTAAAGCCGTCGGTCCTTTGCTTTGACGAGCCTACTTCAGCCCTTGACCCCGAACTTACGGGCGAAGTGCTTAGGGTTATAAAGGAGCTCAAAGAGTCGGAAGGTATAACTATGATAATAGTTACGCACGAAATGGGCTTTGCAAAAAGCGTATCCGACCAAGTGTTGTTTATGGTAGACGGTATCGTAGAAGAACTTGGTACGCCCGAAGAAGTTTTCGATAGTCCAAAGTCGGATAAGCTCAAGGCGTTTTTACAAGGGCTAAACGTTAAGGAAGGAAGATAGTATGTCAAACGATAAAGAAAGCATCAAAGTATTATACGAAACCATCGCAAATATTACCGAAGCAAACGACGTTGAGCTTTTCTTTGGCGATTTGTGTACCTTCAAAGAAATTGAAGCTATGGCGCAAAGAATAAAAGCGGCAAAGATGCTTATGCAAGGTAGCACGTATGAAGAAATCATAAAGGAAACCAACATTTCTTCAGCAACTCTTTCGCGCGTAAGCAAGTGTGTAAAGTATGGCGAAGGGTACAAAAAAATATTAAAATAAAAGCAACACATTTTATCAGCATTACAAAAATTCGGCGCGAAAAAAATCGCGCCGTTTTTCATAAACCTTTAATTTCTAAAATCAATTGCCGGGTTGCCCTGGATTACCATCTGTGCCGGCACTGCCACTGCCATTACCATTCCATTTGGTTCCACCGGCACCGCCGTTTCCGCCGTCTCCTCCAGTTCCACCATCGCCAGCGTCTCCACCATTTCCACCGGTTACTTTTACTTTAGCACCATATACATTTATTCTGTAAGCATTTAATCCATGGCTGTTTCCTTTTGAACATAGGTAGCATTGCTATCCGAGCCAACAAAGTACGTAGAATCACTACCAAGGGCAATTATATTATTAGACTTTATACTCCATGTTGCAATAAATGCAATAATGCATAACATAACAAAAATAATTATAAAATTACGCTTAAAAACTCTACTGTTCATTTGCTTGATCCTCCTGCTCTATTTTTTGCCAGTTTGCGTAAAAGGTTACACTTTGATATTCTTCCATATAAACGAATTCGTCTAAATTAACTTCATTTGTGCATAATTCATCAGAAAACCAACCTTTAAAAATATAACCCTCTCTAGTGGGTGCGTTAGGAATATACGAAAAAGCTTCGTTTACCTCTAAAATATCTACAAAGTAGACATTTTGATTAGGAGCATTTTCATAGTTGTACAAATAGCTGATATTAGCAATGTTTATATTAGGGTATCTTTCACTATAGTTACTCAATACATATTCCGATATATAATGGCATTCATGTAAATTCATTTTTTTGGGCGGAGTCGCTCCTAAAAAAATGACCTTTATGCCTTTTGAGTAATCAATGCTATCATATATATCAAAATATGCCACATTTTTTGAAACATATAATTTTTTAATAAAGCTATGATATCCCTTATTTGAAGTATATAAACAAGAATTTAAAGAGTTAATATCTGTAACAGGAATACCATCAATTTCATCCGGTATCACCAAATAATCTGCATCAAACGCCTTTCCAATATTATTAGTTATTATAACCTCTTCATTAAAAAGAATATAATACTCAAAATAATCGGTGTATAATCGATAATCATTTTTGTCATCATCATTATCATCAGTAAAAAGCCCGTTACAGCTATAACACCCTGTACAGGTGCATAATATTACTATCAATAAAATAATTATTAATATACTCATCAATGCTTTTTTCATAGTTTCCTCCGAATTTACAAGATTTGTAGGATACTCCGACTTTTTTACGTTTCTCATAATATAGAGCGTTTTTAGAGCACTAATCGTTACAAAATTTTTGATTTATTTACATTTGTTTTACTTTTGTTATGATTTTATAACTAAATTGTTATTGTTTACTAAAACAATCTTAAGTAAGATTATTTCATTTATACAAAATGTCTTTTATCACTTAATATAAGAAAGCTCCTATATGATTATGTTATCACGGAGGCACTAAGCTGTCAATAGCAAGCAAAAAGGGAACAACCAAGGCTACAGCAAAATCTCTTACAAAAAATGAAATTGATTTTAAACCGCAACAAACAACCCTATATTAGAGTTTATTAAAAAGTGTAGCACACTATACTTTCAAAAGAAAGTCGTGTGCTTTGAAAAGTAAAAGAAAAGGATAGCAAAAATCTTTGCTATCCTTTTGTGTTGTCTAAAAATCCTTACGAGAAGAGTGTTTTACGGCTCTTTTTTATTTTATGTTATAATTATAGCAATCTCCAAATACTGCCTTTGGTAATCATCATGTAAAGGTCAATGAGCCAAATGAGCCAGCCACCGAAGCAACGGATGATAACAGCGATCCATTTGCCTTCCTTAGCTCTGGTGAGAACTCCCAAAATCCAAGCGGTAAAGGGGATGATTGCAAGAACGATACTTACGATACGGTCTAAGCCGAAATAGTCAGATTTTTTTGCCATAATATAGCCTCCATAACTTTTTATGTAAATATTATATCATATTTTGGTTTGATTGTAAATATGCAACTTTTATAAAGAAATAGTAAAATAATTGTCACCCTAAAATATTATTTGGGTTGACAATCGTTTCGCCGTTTAGTAGAATCATATTAGGAGATTACTATGCAAAAAGAAATGGTGCTAAACTATCTTGAAAGGAGTCGTGGCAGCTACGTATCGGGTGGCGACATTGCACGTGCGCTCGGGGTGTCGCGCAACAGCGTGTGGAAGGTGATTAAGTCGCTTGAGGAGCAGGGCTACAAGTTCAAAAAGAGTACGCGACTTGGCTATATGCTACTCGAAGAAAACGACGAGCTTACCATTAGCGGCGTCACAAGATATCTAAAGGATGGCTACGTACGCAAGGTGGAAATTTTTGAAATCTTGGAGTCTACCAACAGCTATCTTATGCAAAAGGCTTCGCTTGGGGAAGAAGGCAATCTTTTGGTGATTGCAAGGACCCAAAGCGGTGGCCGTGGCAGAAAGGGTAGGTCCTTCCACTCGCCCTCAGGCGGGGTGTATTTCTCCGTTTTGCTAAGGCCAAGCAAAGAGTTCAAGGGCGCGCCTTATCTCACTTGTATGGCCGCTGTAAGCGTTATGGACGCGATAAAGGAAGTCTACGGCGTGGAGTGTGGTATAAAGTGGGTAAACGATATTTATATCGGGGATAGGAAGTGTGCAGGTATACTAACGGAAGCTACCATCGATTTTGAAAGCGGAAGCATCTCTCACGCAGTAGTGGGAGTGGGTATAAACGTAAAGGAGCCAAGTGGCGGATTCCCCAAAGAGATTAGGGATATTGCTTGCGCTATCGGCAAAGAATGCCCGGACGGCAAAAACAGGCTAATAGGCGCGGTAGTAAACAACCTAATGGACACGCTAAACTGCTTTGAATACGACCAAACGCAAGTGATGGATAGGTATAGAGAAGGCTCTATGCTGATTGGCAGAAAGGTGCTTGTCAAAAGGGATACGGGCGATAAGCGTGCCAAATGCTTGGGCATCACCGACGAAGGCTACCTTGAAGTGGAATACTCGGACGGCACTAAGGAAGAGCTGTTTTTTGGAGAAGTCAGCTTGAAGCTATGAGAAAGGGAGCAAGGAGCATTACAACGTGCGCCATACTGCTTGCGCTCATAGTGGTAGGTGGCTTTATAAGAATCCCCGTAGGAGCGGTGCCTATTACTCTGCAGACGCTATTCGTTTTGCTTGCAGGTGGTATAGGCGGCAAGCGTATAGGAGCGCTTGCGGTGGTAATATATATTGCAATGGGGCTTATCGGCATACCTATATTTAGTGGCGGCGGTGGTATAACTTACGTGCTATACCCCACCTTTGGCTATCTAATCGGTTTTATATTTGCAGCACTAATTGCAGGGGTAGCTAAGAGTGGCTTTAAAAAACGTTTGGTTTGCAATCTTATAGGCGTGGTGGTGATACACCTAATAGGAGTATTGTACTTCTACTTTGCGGCAAACTTTGCGCTTCAATTTAAAGACGCCCTTATGCAAACCATAGCCGGTAATCCTATATATGCCGGCGCAGAAGTGGGATTGTGGCAAGCATTCCTAACGGGCAGTTTAATCTTTTTGCCAATCGATATAATAAGCGCCATAATAAGCGCGCTAATTGCAAATAAAGTCTATCCTTTAATCAACAAATAAGGAGTC
>JAFTZC010000071.1 GCA_017461065.1 Clostridia bacterium
AATCAGAGAAGCGGCAAAGCGCGTTAGCCCCGAAACCGTCGTAATCGGTGAAGTGTGGGAAGACGCATCTACTAAGGAAAGCTACGGTGAAAAACGCACCTATTTCCTTGGTAAAGAGCTTGACGGCGTAATGAATTATCCGTTTAGAACGGCAATCCTAAACGCCATACGTTTAAAAGATGGAATTGAATTTAAAAAGGCCGTTCTCAGCATTATGGAAAACTATCCAAAGCCATCGCTTGATTGCTGTATGAGTCTAATAGGGACTCACGACACTGTCCGTATTATAAACGAGCTTGCAGAAGTTAAGATACCTGCTACAAAGCAAGAAAAGTTGGACTACGTTCTGACTGCTGAAGAAAAAGAAAAGGGCGTTAGAAGGCTCAAAATGGCTTCGGCTATGCAGTTCTTCTTGCCCGGTGTACCCACCGTCTACTATGGGGACGAAATAGGAATGGACGGCTTCGAAGACCCAATCAACCGTCGTCCTTATGCGTGGAATAACCAAAACGCAGAGCTGCTTAGCCACTACGTTATGCTCGGAAAACTACACAAGGAGTTTGGGCTATGTGACACGGAAGTACACGCGCTAAAGCATATCGTCGAAATCAAGAGGGGAACATACAAGCTAATCGTTGACCTTGAAAAAGAGAGTTTTGACATCGTAAAAGAGTAGGCTTAGAGAGCATTTTAAATTAGACGAAAACAAAAAACAGGGACTGATTTCAGTCCCTGTTTTATTATGATTTTTAGTCGTTTACTATTTGTTGTCTTTGAATACGAAGTTGTTATTTTCGATTCCCAAGGTCTTCTTTGCCATATCCCTAAGTACAAATTTTTGGATTTTGCCACTTGCAGTCATAGGCATCTTGTCGATGAACTCAACGTAGCTTGGTACCTTGTGACGAGCCATATTGTTTTTGACGTAATTTTGGATGTCCTTTGGCGTAACGCTCGAGCCGGGACGCTTGGTGACGAAAGCGTATGCTTCTTCACCAAGGTTTTCGGATGGTACAGCAACGATTTGAACGTCAACGACGTCGGGATGAGTGTAGATGAAGTCTTCGATTTCTTTGGGGAAGATGTTTTCGCCACCGCGGATAATCATATCTTTTAGTCGGCCGGTAATCTTGTAGTAACCGTCGTCGTCTTTGACTGCGATATCACCGGTGTGTAGCCAGCCGTCTTTGTCGATAGCAGCTGCGGTTGCTTCGGGCATTTTGTAGTAACCCTTCATAACGTTGTAACCGCGAACTACGAATTCGCCGGGGGTGCCGTTTGGTACGTCTTCGCCCGTTTCGGCGTCAACGATTTTGGTTTCCATAAAGGGTAGCTCCTTGCCGACGGTTGCAACGCGGTGTTCAAGCGTTTCGTCGGTGGTGGTCATCGTGCAAGCAGGGCTTGCTTCGGTTTGTCCGTAGGTAATGGTGATTTCCTTCATATTCATCTTTTCGATTACGTCTTGCATAACCTTGATGGGGCAAGGAGAACCTGCCATAATGCCGGTACGAAGTGAGCTGAAATCGTAGCGGTGGAAGTCGCGGTGCTCAAGCATACGGATATACATAGTAGGTACGCCGTGAACTGCCGTACACTTTTCGTATTCGATAGCGTGCATAACCTTCATAGGAGTATACCATAGTAGTGGTACCATAGCCGTGCCGTGAGTTACGCTTGCCATAATTGCAAGTACCATACCGAAGCAATGGAAGAATGGTACGGGGATGCAGAGCTTATCCTTTTCGGTAAACTTCATACAATCGCCGATTGCTAAGCCGTTGTTTACGATATTGTTGTGGGTGAGCATAACGCCCTTGGGGAAACCGGTGGTGCCCGAAGTATATTGCATATTTACAACGTCGTCGGGTTTTACGGCATCTTTAACTTTTTGGAACTCTTCGTCGCTAATTAGTACGCCAAAGTGTGGAACTTGTGACCAATGGAACATACCTTCGTACCAGTTATCGAAGCTTACTACGTACTTCAAGAAGGGGAGTTTTTCGTTATTTAGTTCGCCGGGTTTGCAGTTCTTTAGCTCGGGGCAAACGGAGTAGATAATCTTTTCGCAGTCGATATCCTTGATGCCGTCGCAAATAAAGAGTGCTTTGCTATCCGAGTTGGAGAGTAGGTACTCAAGCTCAGCTTCCTTGTAGTTGGTGTTTACCGTTACGAGTACTGCGCCGATTTTAGCAGTCGCAAAGAACAAAATTATCCATTCGGGATAGTTGGTGGCCCATACTGCAACGTGGTCGCCGGCCTTGATGCCCATACCGAGCAAGCCTCTTGCGTATTCGTCTACTTCAGCGTTGAATTGGTAGTAGGTACGCTTATAATTGACTTCGATATATTTGATTGCAAGGTTGGTTGGATATTTAGCTGCGGTAGTTTCAAGCATTTCGCCAACCGTGATGTTCAATAATTTTTCCATATGGTATCTCCTAAGTTATATTAAAATAGCAATTGTTTGATTACGTCGTATACGTCTGTGTTATCGATAAGTGCGGGGATTTGTTCTACACCCGTGCCGTATGCAAAATAGTGGATATTTTGTGAAGTGTGGCCTGATGAGTGGAACCAATCGTTTGAAATCATATCGGCGGTTGCATCAGCAGGAATTCTAAGGTCGCCCGTCTCGTGGTCGGCAAGTACGATTACGGTGGTGTTGCCATTCTTTCTTGCCCAAGCAACTGCACGAGATACGGCTGCGTCAAAGCCGTTTAGCTCGTCTATCATACCTTTGACGTCGTTGTCGTGTGAGTAGGAGTCGATCTTCGAGCCTTCGACCATAAGGAAGAAGCCGTTGTCGTTTGCAAGTCTATCAAGAGCCGTCTCGGTTAGAGATGCAAGGGTGTTCCTACCAATGTTTGGTATAGATTCGTCAAATAGACCGAAAATCTTGTCTGCATCGGAAGCATTAACTTCGTCAAAAGATACGCAGTAATCGCGAGTATCGGTTTGGATGGACGAAGCAAGTGACTTTAGCTCGGCGTTGTTTAGTCCAAATAGTACGTCAACGTCACTTTGAACGATTTGAGTTGCAATTTCCATCGTGTTTTTACGACTTTCGGAGTGAGCAAGGAATGCTGCAGGGGTGGCGTCGGTTACAACCTTGGTTGCAACTATGCCCACCTTTTTGCCTGCTGCCATAGCCTCTTCCGCAATGGTGGGTAGGGGCTTGCCGTTTAGATAGGAAATTCTGCCGTTATAGGTCTTGTAACCGGTTGCGTAGGTGGTTGCGCTTGCTGCAGAGTCGGTAGCGCCTGCGGACAAACTTCTCGTCATAACTTCGCCGGTAACGCTTAGCTTACGCATATTAAGCATTGCGCCGTTGTTGTAAAGCTCGGTGGTTTTGATATGATTGATACCCATACCATCGCCAATCAAAAGGATTACGTTTTGAGCGTCGTCTTCTATAACGGGGTCGGTGCCGTAACTAAAATAAAATACGCCGAACAACGATAGGCCGGTTGCGATAGTTACTATAAGAACGCAGCTAACGACTATCCAAAGTATTTTGTTTTGTTTTTTAAGGTCGATTTCTTTCATTTTTCTCCTTAATATATCTCGTAACAAGCGAGATTGTAGGTCGGTATTATATTTTTAAACGGATTATTCTTAAACCTATCGCCTTGACCAAGGCAGATTGCGATAAGCTCTTTTTCGTTGAGTTCCGTACCGTTTGAAGACGCTACTTTCAAACTTAAGAAACTTCCGTTTTCAACGATTAGTTGATAGTTGATACCCTTAAAAGTAAAGATGACTTTACCTGATGTCTCTTTACAATATGGTATCGATTGCAAGAGGCTGTTTAGGTCTAATAGCGCACCCATCGAGTAGTCGATTTCGCCACCCATCAAGGTTAACGTATAGTCGCGGTATAAGGGGAATCCGTCTAAGAGTTCCACCCTTTCTACAAGGGCTTCTTGACAAACCCCGTCTTCGCACCAAACATATCCTTTGGGTACTCCATTTTCGTAAATCAAATACCCTAAACCACCGTGTTCCAATGAATTTCCAATCAGTAATTCAAATTCATCCAAGTCCCTTTTTTTGTAGCACGAGTTTGCGCTTATGAGCTTGTTATAGAGCTCGGCAACAAGGGGCAAGTCAGCTTTGAAAAACTGCTTGAATTCGACGCCGAGAGCGGGTACGTCACTTGCTTGGTAGGCGGTCTTGTAGTTGATGGTTTCAAAGCCCAACTTCCTATAAAAGTCGTGGTTGAAGGGGTGTAGGAGCACGAAGGGGTAGCCTTCGTTTTTTAGCTCTTCCTTAGCCATTTCCACCACCTTGCGAGCAAGGCCTTTGTACCTGTGTCTGGGAGACGTCGCAACACCCGTTAGGAAGGGTATGGTCAAAGATTTATCTCCGAGCACAATGGGGAAAAATCTTGCGTAGCACGCCGATAGGGGAGTGCCGTTTTCTTCCACGATGAAGGCTTTGCCGGATGGCAATCTGTGGGCAAAAAAGAACTCGGCGTAGTCCCCGTCGTTGAAACATTCTTTATGCAATTCAATCAGCTGATTTTGCAGTTGTTTTTCCAACATTTTTTTTTGCCTTGCCTTCAATAGGGTATAGGTCGCGATGGTAGTATGATATCAAAATTTTTATATAAACGCAAGCGCCTGCGTGTAAATTTAAGTAAATATTTAAAAAATGTATTGCAAAATGGTGCCGCTTGTTTTATTATATATATGCACACGCGAGTGGGTGTAGTGCGAACACTCGCTCGTAATATAGTGCAAGAGGTTTATTACAATGACTAAAAGGCTAAGACTTCCCATTCTGTTGCTCCTGATAACAGCACTTGCCGTGGTATTACTTGCATCCTGTACTTCCGTAGGGGTGCTTTCCGTTCAAGTAAAAGAATATGAGAACGAAAACGAAATACCATACAAAACCGATTACGTCATTGGAGATGAACTTGACCTCACGGGTCTTGAACTCGTCGTTACTCGCACGGACGGCGAAGTTTATACCGTAAAGGCAACCGAAGTTAGAGACGAACTCAAAATCCTAAATTTCAAAACCGACAAAGTTGACGAAATCGCAATCGTCATAGAATACAAGGGTGTATCTACCAGCTTGGTAATCAACGTAAGAACTCCCGAAGACGCAGCTATCAAACACACCGTTACTTTTGTAACCGGACAAAACGCAACCGCACTCGAGCCCGTTAGCGTAGGCAACGGCGCGTACGTCCCAACTATCGAAACTCCCGTTCGCGACGGATACGTATTCGACGGCTGGTATACTGCCAAGGACTACAACGAAAACAGCTTGTGGGACTTCCAAGCAGATATGGTTGACCGCGACGTTACCCTATACGCAAAGTGGGCAAAGCTATACACCATTACGTTTATCGATGAAATAAACGGCAACCCCGACATCGTAAAGTACGTTAAAGAAGGCGGCACGCTAACCGATATACCCCAAGTTCCACATCGTGAAGGCGAAAACGGCTCTTGGGTAGAAAAGAACCCCGACGGCTCGGTAAGCTTACGCGAAGGCTTCGTAAATATTTGGAGCAACGTATCCGTATACGCTCACTACGAAGTTTCACTTTATAAGGTTGTGTTCTATCGTATGCAAAGCGATGGAATTACTCCGTTTAATCTCAAAGTTTTCAACGACGTTCCGCACGGCACCAATCTTGCAGAGCTATACGCTGACGAAATCGCAAGTATCGATACTACGAGCCCCGATGCGCATAAGCACTTCTTCAAGTGGTCTTTGGAATACACCAACATCGTTTCCGACCTTAACATTTGCGCTTTATACGAAACCAACACCTACGACGTTACCTTCGACCTCAACTACGATTGTGAAGACACGGTATACGACGTAGCAACCGGTATTACGTATAACAACCCTGTGTCACGTCCTGCGGCAAATCCCGTTAGAGAAGGCTACGACTTCGACGGCTGGTACAACGGCAGAGAAGGGGACGACGAGCAAGCTTGGAGCTTTAACACCAGCCGTATCAAGGGCAATACCACCCTTTATGCAAAGTGGACTAAGCTATATACCGTAAACTTCGTCGTTGACACTACCATCGCAATGGACGACGTCGACGACACGAGAGATATCGTCACTATCGACGATAAGACCTACTACGTTTATTACACCTATCAAGTTAGAAAAGACTCCGGTGTGTCCAAGCCTGCAGTTCCCGTAAGAACGGGTTACGACGCAAGCTGGGATATCGAGAACGCAGCACTTCAAAAAATCACGAGCGATACTAACGTATTGCTTGCTTTCACGATTAAGACCTTCAAGGTAACCTTCTATAATTTCGACAGAACGGTTATCAAGCTCCACGAAGACGATCCTTACGATTACCAACTCGTAGAGTATCTTGGCAGCGCTATCGCTCCAACGAGCGTGCCTACTCGCGATGGTTATGAATTTTCGGGCTGGGACGACGTTGATTATACGCGCGTAACCCACGACCTTGAAGTTACCGCTAACTTTACGCCCAACACCTACGAAGTTATCGTTTATCCCAACAACGGCGTTTCGGCACAACGCATCGAAGTAGTATTCGACAGCCGTATCGATGCAGAGAAGCTGAACTATCAATATCCCAACTACCATTTCGTAGGTTGGTATACCGATAGCTCTTTCGTAGAGACGAGCAAGTGGGACGTCAACTCCGATACTTTACAAGTAGTAGGGGACGGCGCACTCGTGCTATATGCAAAGTGGCTAAAGATACATACCGTATCCTTCTACGACGATAGCTCCGCACAGATAGCTACCGAAAGGGTTATCAACGGCGAGTTTGTAACCAATATTCCCCAAATTCCCGAAGTTGAGGGTAGAACGGGCGATTGGTATGAGCGTAACGAAGATTACAGCATCAGTAACGCTAAGTTTGATTTCAGCAATCCAATCACCAAGGATACTCAAATCCAAATCGTTTACACCATTAACAAATATCTCGTAAACTTCTATAAAGATATAGGTCAACTACACCACTCTATGGAAGTTGAATTCGGCAAGTCCGTTGCGGATATGGTACAAATCGACGACCCGTATCTCGAAGGCAGAACCTTTATCTCTTGGGATAAGCCACTTGACTACGTAATTACCCAAGCAACCGATTTTAACGCCGTTTACAGCATCAACGTTTATACCGTAACTTGGGGCGAAGGCTCTACCATAACCACCGAAGTTGAGTATGGCAAGCCTGCAATATTCCCATCCGACCTATACGACGCACCCACGCAAGAAGGCAAAAACCTACAAGGTTGGAGAGTGGTTGAGCCGCTCGTTGACGACGACGGTGAGCCTTACACCGTAGAGTTCGTAAGAACGGATATGGTAGTTGCACCCGTATGGAGCGACCAAAGATTTGGCGTTGAGTTTAGAGATAGAGAAACCAACGACGTATACAAGCAAAACGTAGGCTCCGAGGAGCTTGACAAGCAAACTTTGTCCTATGGACAATTCGTTGAAATCGATACAACCGTACCTAATCCCGAAAAGGTGGGTAAGGACTTTGTCGGTTGGGAAGTAAACGGACTACGCATCAAGTATGACGTAGATAGTGCAAGATGGATTTACGACAATCCTAACGGCGGTACGGACGGCGTATTTGAAATTAGCGGCGTTAGCGTATCGCTAATCATAAAGGGTAGCGAAATCTATTACACTACGGTAGAAACCACCAATCTTGCTACGCAAATAAACAGGTCTTGGGCTTCTCTTGAAAAGACGAGACTATACGCCACCGAAGAGGGCTGGAAGTACGGCGACTCGCAAGAAGATTTGACCGATAGCGCTTCAGTTGCATTCAGCGGCAGAGTTTACTATGCAATCCAACAAGAAACCATATTCTTTGCAAGACACGAAGTATCAACCTTTGCGATAAGTTACGTTACCAACGTTAGCGGAGTAACTATCGATGACGATATTTACGAATACAACGCATTAAGCGTTGCTCCCGAAGTAGCAAGCAGATACGGATACGTATTCCTTGGTTGGTATACCGATGCCGACTTCAATAACAAGTACGTATTCGGCACTCCGGTTGCAAGCGACTTGACCCTTTACGCAAGATGGGAAGCAAGCCACAACGGCACGATAGGTTTGGTTTATACTTTGAACGAAAGTGGTACGGCATACTCCGTAACCGGATTTAGCGCGGGCTATAATACCGGCAACGTAGACGTGGTAGTTGCTAACTATTATAACGGTCTACCCGTTGATTCTATCGGCGCGGAAGCCTTTGCCGATACTTCAAAGAACTTCAATATCGCAACCATAAGCCTACCCAATACTTTGGTTAACATCGGACCGAGCGCATTTATGAATATGACTGCGCTAACCGAAATATCCATTCCCGAAATGGTAACCATTATCCCCGATAACGCTTTCAACGGCGCAACCGCTTTGACAACGGTAAACTTCGGTGATAAGTCGGGCGTAACCACGATAGGTAAGAACGCATTTGCAAGAAATACCAGCCTTAAATATTCGGTAGTAAACGGCGTTAAGACCATCTTTACTTTGCCGAGCTTACTTGAAACTATTGAAAGCGGCGCTTTCTATAACTGCTTGTCGTTCACCGAGATTTATATCCCCGGCGAAGTCAAAACGATAGGGGATAACGCTTTTGCCGGCGCAAATAACCTAAGATACGCAGTATTTAGCAAGAACGCTCCTGCAAACATCGGCGCAAACGTCTTCCAAAACTACACTTCACTACAAAATGCGTTTAGAATCTACGTTCCAAACGTTGCAAACTATACGGGAGCTGCCGCAAACGAAAATTGGAAGCTCCTAAAGGACAAGATTTGTGACGTAAATCTTATCTCCGTAGATAAAGAATGGGCTTATAGACTAAACACCGACGGCAGCGTTATCTTGGTACAATATCTCGGCGACGATACCCAATTGGATATCCCAATGAATATCGTTATTTCATCGGGCAACGCCACCGTTTCGACTATCGGCGACTACTGCCTCGACGGCACGATAACTTCGGTTGAAATGCTTTCAAGCATAGCAATAAGTCAAAACACCTTCGGCTCGGCTGATAGCCTTAAGAAGCTTATCATCTCCGTAACCGACGTCAACGCAATCAACGCAAATTATATTTACGACGCTTACACCAACGTTGCGTCTTTGGATACGCTCGCAATTTCACCGAGCATTACTATCCCCGAATTGTTCGGCGGCGCAGCTCCAACCGCATTAACGAGCGTTGAGACCCTTGATACCCACAACTACGTTATCGAAGGCTTCCTTGCAAACTGCGTATACGTACAAAACGTAATCATCAACGGCGTTATAAGAGAAATCGGTGCTAACGCATTCCTAAACTGCACCGCACTCGTAAACGTAACCTTTGACAATACTCAAAGTGCCGCACTCGTTACTATCGGCTCTAACGCATTCAACGGCGCCATTTCGCTTGAGACCTTTGTTGTTGACGGCGGAGCAGACGGCGAAGAACTCCCCGCAAGCGTAACTACTATCGGCGAAGGTGCATTCGACGGCACCAGGTGGCTCGGCGCTAATAAGAGCGATATGATTATCGTAGGTAACGGTATCCTTTATCGTTACCGCGGTCAAGAAGCAGTCGTTATGATTCCCGAAACCGTAACGAGCATCACGCCAAGCGCATTTGAAAATAACACTACGCTCAGACAGGTATACGTCGAAAATCCCGAAAGCGCACTCCTAAGCCAAATCGGCGATAGTGCATTTGAAAACTGCGTAAACTTAGAATCCGCAGTTCTACCTGCAAACCTATCTACTATCTCTTATAGAGCGTTTGCAGGAAATACCAAGCTTGCTACCATCGTATTGTTTGGTCAAACGCTACCAAGACTTTACGGCAACGTTCAAGAAGGCACGCACGTATTCAGCGACGCACGTAGTAATATCAGCTTCTACGTAAAAGAAGAAGCCAACGCAAACTGGTCTTACGACTTTATCAAGGTAACCAACCTAACCCTTTACGACGGCGCAACCGCTGACGAAAAATGGGTTTACGCTAAAGCAGGCGGCGGCACGGGTATTATGCTTATCAAGTCGCTTTCAGCAGGCGAGAGTTTGGTCGTACCCGAAAACCTTAACAATAACGGCGTTTATGAAATGGCAGATTACGCTCTACCGAGAACGCTCAAGTCGCTAAGCTACTCAACACGTATTCTTAACTACGGAGACGCTACCTTTGCAGGCGTAACCTTCCTTGAAGAACTAACTATATATAATAACGCAAACGCCAACCACAGAGTAGAAGCTTCCGCATTGATGAGCTTGCTCAGTCAAAACCCAAGCATCTCGGTTGTTAATACCGTTTCATCTATTGCAATAAGCACTCTAATCGGCGGCACGTTGCCTGAGAACGTAAAGACGGTAAACGTCCTTGCAACCGAAACCAATATCGCTACGAGCTTCCTTGAAAACAACCAATACGTAGAAAACATCAACGTAACCATCGACGGCGTTACCTACGCGTTGGAAGATACCGTAAACGTAGCATCAACCACCATCACTAAGATTGGTGCAAAGGCATTCCGCAACACCAAGTGGATGGAAAATCTCGAAAGTGAATTCGTCGTAGTTCTCGGCGGCAATCTCGTTGATTACAAGGGCAAGAACAGCGTTCTTGAAATCGGCGACAACGTAACCGAAATCAACGGCAGTATTTTCGAAAACGATATGTTTATCGAAATCGTATACGTTCCTGCATCCGTAACCAAGATTGGCGACAAGGCATTCTACGGCGCAAGCAAGCTTACAAAGGTATTCTTTGAAGGAACTACCGTTCCCACACTCCAAGTACAAAGCTTTGACTCCAACCAATTCAACGATAAGGGCCTTGAAGTATACGTTCCTGCAAGTGCACACTCTGCATATCTATCGGCAACCAACTGGACAAGCGCAAAGCCACAAAGCGATAGCGGTATCGTTCACTTCAAGAACGTTGTAAGCGAAAAGACCACCGCTTCGGCTAAGAGCGTCGTTTATAACGAATATATCCTAAGCATTCCCAATGCTCAAGAATCTAACGCTCGAGTACTTCTCAATCGTACCTATACCGAAAATTACTCCGTAGTTAGCGGTGTAGAAACGCTACAAAGTGTCGTTGAAACCACGTCTATTGCCGTTCCTGCAAGCGTTGAGTACAATGGCACTACGTATAACGTTGTAGGTCTTGGCAACAACGTCTTTATGAGCGCAGTTGACAAGGTAGCAATCTCACTCCTTGCAACCATAAACAGCTACACCTTCAAGAATTTGGGCGATATCGATACCATTACGATTAACGATATCGATTTGGCAAACAGACAAATTAGCGGCACGGACCTTATTAATGTATTTGACACGCACAATACACGCGCGATTGCTTACGACGGCTCCGTTCAACTAAGTGCGCTATTTGGAGCTACTAACCCCGCAGAGCTATCTGCTTTAAGCGCTGTTAGAGTGGTTGAAAGCGTAACCGAAACGGTAGATGAAATGCTCGTAGGTTGGGTAAATATCAGCGATATCAGCTTCCCATCCACTATCCAAAAGGTTGGTATCAACTCGCTTGAAGATACCGCTTGGTATACTAATTATACTTCTACCACGTACGGCGACTTCGTAGTACTCGGCGGCTCGTTGCTCTACAAGTACAAAGGCTCCGCCGGTGGCACTATCCGTGTTCCCGACCAAGTGCTCATTGTCAATACGGGTGCATTCAGCTCATTTGACGGCGAATCGTGGAAGTCTAACCTAAGCGCATCCGAAATCAGCTTCTCGCTTGAGAACAGCAAGGCTCACACCATCTACGATTACGCATTCGCAGGATGCAAGAACCTTAAGAATATCACGCTACCAAGCTCAATGCGTAGAATTGCTGCAAGCGCATTCGAAGGCACCTTGATTACCGCTGAGAACGATATGCTCCAAGTATCAGGCTCGGATGCAAAAGAAGGTATCACGCTCATTAAGTACTACGGCACTGCTGAAACCTTCGTAATCCCATCTAAGGTCAAAAAGATTGCCGCAGGCGCATTTGCAGACAACCTTACAATTAAGACCTTGCGCTACGACTACAATACCGACAGCATCCTAACCACTATTTGTGAAGATGCTTTCAACGGCGCAGTTAACCTAACCGATATTTATCTACCTGCAACTCTCGTAAACGTTGGCAAGGATGCCTTCTTCAATACTACTTGGTTTGCAAATCAACTTGCATCAGGCAAGGACGTAACCATTGGTAGCAGCAGCAAGACCATCCTTTACCAAAAGAATACGGCAGGTAGTTCATATACCTTGACTTCAAACATCATCTCCGTAACCGAAGACGCTCTCCTTGCTATGGATAAGTCGTTTTTAATTGACGGCGTAATCTACGGAGCAACCAATAGCAACATCACGGTTACTGATTTGAGTATCGCAAGCGGTGCAAAGATTTCACAACAAGAAATGTATTCAATTATGTCTAAGGTTGAATCGGTACGCACCAACGGTCAAGTAAAACTCAGCACCCTAATCGGCTCTGACGAACCTTTGGATAACGTCAAGAGACTATCATTCTTCAGCGATATGAGAATTACCTCTATCGTTGCAGAATACGCTTACGGCTGGACTTCGGTTGAAAAGGTAGATACCATCCCGTTCTATATTACAAGCATCGGTGAAAAGGCATTCGAAGGTACTACTTGGTACGAAAACCTAAGCGGCAATGCAAACGGTATCGTATTTGCAGGCGGAGATAGTGGTAGTGGCGTTATCATCAAGTACGTTGGCAACGCTGAAAACGTAGTTATCAACTACGCAACCGGTATTTCGGCTGACGCATTCCGTGGAAACGAAAACGTCAAGAGCATTACCTTCACGGCAAACACCACTCTAACCGAAATCCCCGCAAACTGCTTTAGAGATTGTGTAAATCTCGAAAATATCGTCCTTAGCGATAGTATAGTTAAGTATGGCGAAAAGGCATTTGAAAACACCGCTTGGTTAAGCAATTATGAAAGCGACTTCCTAATTATGGACGGCACGTTGATTGCTTACAAGGGCGAAGGCGGCGCAATCGTTATCCCCGAAGAAGTAAAGGCAATCAACTCGTACGTATTTAGTGGAAACGATACCATTACTTCCGTAACCTTCGACACCAACTGCATCATTGATACTATCGGTGCAAATTGGTTCCGTGACTGCGTAAATCTCGAAGAAATTATACTCAACGAGTACGTGACCCACGTTGAAAGAAGTGCACTCGAAGGCACCAAGTGGCTAAGCCAAGCATCAGTTGGCTCCAACCCTGCACTTTACTACGAAAACACCTACTTCGGCATCAAGAGAATAGTGCTTTACGTAGGAACTTCGAACACCTATAGAGTACCAAGTGACGTAACCGAAATTATGCCTACGGCATTCAGCGGAGTAAGCTCTCTTGGACAACTCATCTTCGTTGAAGGCAAGCTCACCGAAATCACTGACGGCGCATTCGAAGGCTGTACTTCACTAACTATGGTAACGCTCGTAGACAATATAGTATACGTTGGCGAAAGAGCGTTTGCAGGTACTCCGTGGCTTGCAAAGCAAACCGAAGCAGAATTCGTAATCCTTAGCGGCAAGCTCGTCAAGTACAACGGTACTGCAACCGAAGTCGTACTCCCAAGCGGCATCAGCGCAATCGAAAAGGGCGTATTCGACGGCAAGGGTATCACTTCACTTGATATGAGTGCAACCGTCATCGAAAGACTTGAAGAAAACGTATTCAACGGACTCTCAACTCTTGCAAGCGTAGTATTTAGCCCATATACCACCTACGTAGGCGCAGGCGCACTCAACGGAACTGCTTGGCTAAATGCTCAAACTGACGACTTTGTAATCGTCAACGACGTTGCACTCGTTGCATACAACGGCTCCGAATCAACCATAGAGGTTCCGGATAGCGTAAGATATTTGAACTCCGACGTTCTTGGTGGCAACAGCTACGTTGATACCGTTATTATTAAGGGTGAAATTGCCATTGGCGATAGGGCGTTCGTTGGCACGAGCCTATATTCACTCATAGGCGAAAACTACATCCAAAGCATTGGTAAGGATGCCTTCCTTGGCACCGAGTACGAGAGCATCAACCTAAGCGGCGTAGCTCCTGACGGCGAAGCTCAAACCGAAAATATCTTTTTGGTAATCGGCGGACATCTCGTAAAATTCGAGTGCTATGACCCCGAAGTAGTAATTCCAAAGGACGTAACCTACATCCCGGAAGGAATCTTTAGTGGAAACACTCAAATTACGAGCGTTGACTTCAGCAAGGTTACGGGTGCTCTTACTATCGAACCAAACGCATTCCGCAACGCAACCAACCTAAAGGATATCACCTTCAGCGACAAGATTGACTATATAGGTATGCGCGCGTTCTATAATACTAAGTGGCAAAACAACACCACCGACGAAATTATAGTGACGGCAAACGGCAAGCTCCTTGCTTATATCGCAGAAGGCACGACGGTCAAGATTCCTGCAACCGTAAAGAGCTTTGCTCGTGACGTATTCAAGGGTAATACCAATATTACCACCATTGAATTTGCTCAAGGTGCAACCGTAAATATCCCCGAAGAAGCATTTAAGGGTTGTACGTCACTCGTAAACGTAACATTCCCGAGAGTAGCCTTCGAAGTAGGCGTAAACGCATTCGAAAACACCGCTTGGTTACGTAAGCAAGGCGATTACGTCGTAGTAAACGGAATGCTAATAGGATATAAGGGAACGTCAACAGATATCCTTATTCCGTCGACCGTAACCTATATCTACGATTACGTATTCAAGGGCAACGAGCAAATCACTTCACTTGCATTTGCAAACGGCACTAACATCAGCACCATCAAGGGCGAAACCTTCGTGGGATGCTCTAACCTCAAGGACGTAACCTTCCGCACCACCCTTGAAACCCTTGATATGGGCGCGTTTGAAGGCACTGCTTGGAAGACCAACCTACAAGGAACCACCTTTGTAACCGTAGGCACCAAGATTCTTGCTTACATCGGCGTAGGCGGCGCGGTACAAATCCCCGGCGGCATAGATACCATTGCACTAAACGCATTTGCAGGCAATACGACCATTACTTCGGTAAGCTTCGAAGCCGTGCCTGAGTTCTACGTAATCCCTGCAGGCGTATTCGCAGGATGTACCAACCTTGCTACCGTCACCTTCCCGGAATATATCAAGGGAATTGGTAAGGATGCATTCAAGGATACCGCTTGGCTCAACGCTTTGAAGTCCGACCCAACCTTCACGGGAGAACAAGAAAGTTGCTTTACCATCGATGGCAAGATGCTATTCTATGCAGGAAGCTCGACGAGTGCAATCTTTTTGCCCGAAAGTGTAACGCATATTTCGGCAACCGCGTTTGAAGGACTATCGGTAGGTGACTTGTACGTAAGCGCAACCGACCCAAGTGCTATTACGATAGAAGAAGGTGCACTTGATAACGTAAGTTCAATCATCATAGTAGCAGAGCATATCGATGCGTTTAGAACTGCTGCAGGCTGGAGCGATTATGCTCTCAAGATGGTTGCAAAATAAGAGTTAAACAACGAAAGTTGTTGGCTATATAGTAAAAAAAATAACAAAATAGGAGAAAGTGTTATGAAAAGAAAATTACTAATAGTTCTTTTAGTACTAACTTTAGTAGCATCTATCGGTTTTAGCGTTATCGCTTGTAACGGTGGGGACAAAAACAAACCCGACGACGATGACGATAAGAAGAAGGGCGCAGTTATTGACCCGCTACCCGATATGATTGACTACGGCGCAGATTCCAAGTACTATCAAGACGGAACTTCGACCTATTCGTCCCAAAAGAAGCAAGAGTGGACCATCAGTCTTGAAGAAAAGCAAGACGAAGAAAGAGTCGATTGGCTTGATAGCGGCGACCCAACCGATTGGCCGGCAACCGTAGAAGATATGAAGGCTTTCTACGTGTCATTCGGTGCTTGGGCAGCATCAATCAGCAACCCTGACGTAGAAGAAAGACAATCTAACATTGGTTACTTTGACGTTGAAGGCAACTGGATTGACGATGAAAGCGCAAACACCGTCCAAAGAATTTTCGTATACGCTACTGCTGAAGAATTCATTCAAAGAATGAGCGAAGCTCGCGTTGAAGAAAAGAGAACCGACGGCGTTGTAAAGTACATTTGCCGTGACGACGAAGCATACGAAGACCGTGGCAAGGGTACCGGTTACGTATATACTCTCGGCGAAGCAAGTGCACTTGAAGACTATGCTCAACTCGAAGAGCTACAAGAAATCTACAACGATTTTGACGCTTACGAAGAAGATACTTCTTACGTACAACACATCTTTGATACCGAAGAAGAAGTTCAAGATGCTATCAACCGCAAAAAGAGAAAGATTTACGGCGAAATCTTCACCATCTTCGAAGAAGAAGCCGATCAATTTGCTCGTTGTGCAATCGAACTTGTAAGCTACGCTATCCAAGTTATCGAGTCCGTAATGATTCCTGCATACAACACTGCAAAAGATGCAACCGTTGATATCAACGATTATATCCGTTACGAAATGTTCGACCACGAAACTTTGAGCTACTTCCTTGCCTTCATGGACGACAACATCACTCAATTCAACAACAATACCTACAAGGCAACTCAAAAGAAAACTATGATGAGCCTATATGGTTACTACTATCAATATCAAAAGCGTGATTATGGCGTATTTGATGACTCCAAGATGGTTGATAATGCTCGTCTTGGCAGAGTTACCGAGTACGAAGATTTCCTTGAACTAAACCACAAGAGCTATTTCGATACCGATGCAGAAGCTCTACGCTACCGCAACTATGACAGAAGACAATACAAAGAAGCATATCGTTACTCCTATGATTGTTATAAAAAATATTACACCGTACAATTAACCTTCCAATCTGTTCAAGAAGAGAAGGACCTTGACGTATATCAAGGCGGTGCAACTACTTCAATCGGCAGTTCTTTGGCACAAGGCCAATATAGCGATGGCCTAAGCACGGTAGGCGACAATCTCACTTATTCATCTGAAATGCAAAACGGATGTAACCTTGGCTTGGAAAGCACTCTTAAGCTTTCAGACGTAAACTGGGAGTACACCGCAGACGACAAGACCGTCCTTAACTTCAACGCTAAGTCAAAGGCTTGGAACGGTTTAAGCGACGATGCTCAAGAGTACCGCAACAACAAGATTAAGAAGGTTGAATACGAACTTGTTCAACTAAAGAGCCAAGATTACGCAATCAACCACGACACCATCACTACTGCAGACCTAACCAAGGCTCTACAATATCAAATCCGTTCATACTCAGCTGACTCTATCCGTTCAATCCAAGCAGCTAAGAAGGACGAAGTTACCTACTACCTTGCAATTGATAGATATCTTGAGGCAACCGGCCTAAGATATGAAGATATCAAAGCAAACAGCGTAGCAGTTCAAAGCTGGCAAAGCAAGGCATACTATGACCTTGAAGAAGATGCAGGCAGAAACGACGCTAAGTTCATCAACCTTGAAGCTAACTACACCATCGGTACTGCAAATGACCAAGTTAACGCAGCCAACAACGCCGACTGGGCAGGTGTAAAGGGCAACATCAAGGAAACTCTTGCAAAGGACTACGTAACTTACCACAACGGCTCAAACGTAAAGCCTGTTGACGAATACTTTGAAGACACCCTTATCCGTAAGGAATGGTCTTGTGGTACTGCACTTGACGTTCAAGACTGCCCCAATGGTAACGGCCACTTGAATTGTACCGAAGAATACGACACCGAATGGGCACTCTCACGTCTACTTGACACCCACGAAGTAGTTCTCCGTTATATGGCAGGTCAAGCAGTTGTAACCTTCAAGGCAATCAACGAATCTGACTTCATCGATCCTGCTAAGTTCTACGGCGCAATCGCAACCGCAACCAGCGTAACTTCAACCGAAGCTAAGGCAGCCGGCAGCTACAAGATGAGCTACAAGGCAGATGAAGCTTGCAAGACCGAAACCCTTGGTACTTCCGACGAAATCGGCACTGCTTGCTGCAAGGACACCGACAAGAACGGTTATCCCGTAGCAGGAGTTGCAGACCAAAGATGGAACAACGTACCTGAATACGAAAGCAAGAACTTTACTTGTGGTACTACCGGAACCAACCTTGGTAAGATTACCTACGTAAGCGGCAACACCACTTATACCTACACCTTCATCGGCTGGTACGTTGACGAAAACTTCAAGTACCCGGTTCTCCTCGATGAAGCTTACAACTACGATATCCGCTTGTATCCTTGCTATCGTCTTGAAAAAGAAGTAAAATAGTTAAACGCGTTATTTTAGCAATACTTCTTTAAACCAATCAACAATCTTAAAAGGAACGCATAATGCGTTCCTTTTTCTTTGCCTTGTATTGCTTCTAAACTAACGCGCTTTACCTAATTGTATTTTGTTAAAACAAGAGAAATGGTGGGTATAAAGTAAATTAAATAGTTACCCAAAACAGCGATATTCTTTCAATTTCATATTCTATTGCATAGTTGCATAAACTTTATATATGATAGGTGAGATACTTTCGTTGTTTTCGGGCATTGGCACCTTTTTGCTTGGTATGAAGCTGATATCAAAGCATCTCCAAAGCGTTGCCGGTGGAAAGGTTGAAAAGCTGTTTAACAAAATATCCAACTCAAAAATAATGTCGGTTGGGGTGGGCGTAGGCTCTGCAGCGGTGCTCCAGAGTTCGTCGGCAACTACCGTCATACTCGTTTCGCTTGTGAACAGCGGTATCATAACTTTGCTGCAAGCGACTTGCATTATAATGGGTGCAAATATCGGCACCACTTTTACTGCGCTTATCATATCGTTTAACTATTTGCCCATAGGGGAGTTGTTTGCCTTTTTAACTTTCGTTGGCGTTATGCTCGTTATGACAAATAAAAACGAGCGCGTAGTTTCACTTGGTTGGATAGTCGGTAGCGCGGGACTTATGTTTATCGGTCTTGATATTATCAAGCTGTCTTCGCAAGCGCTCAGCGGATTTTCTTCCTTTAGCTCGTTGTTTAATTCGCTAAACAGTCCTTTCTTCTTGTTACTATTGGGCGCTGCGTTTACCGCAGTTATACAAAGTTCGTCGGCACTAACAGGCATCGTCATCACCTTTGCGCATCTTGGCATTATGCCTGTGACGGGGGCTTTTTATCTTATTATGGGCGGAAATATCGGCTCGTGTGCAACGGCGCTACTTGCTTCGATAGGCGGTCAAGTTAACGCAAAACGCACCGCCCTTATCAATCTTTTGTTCAACGTAATAGGGGTGGTTATCTTTTTGCCATTCGTAATTTTATTTGGCTCTCGCGTTACTACTTGGCTCAAAGATTTGTCTGTTTCCGTCATCATTGCATACTTCCACATCGTATTCAACTCGCTCACTACCGTACTGCTTTTGCCATTTACCAAAAAGCTCACCGAGCTCAGCGTAATTCTAATAGGTGATGAAAAACGAAAAAATATACTTGTAATGGAGAAGAAAGTGTAGTACAATAATCATGTATGATTATTTGTATAGGAGATTACTATGGAACTCGACATTTCAAACGTTGCAAGTTTTAAAGTTGACCACACTAAACTCAAATGTGGTTTGTTCGTTAACAGAAAGGATTATTTGGGCTCAAACTGCATAACAACCTTTGATATTCGTATGAAACGTCCTTATTACGAAGAAGTTATGACGACGGGTTCAATCCACGCCTTGGAGCACCTAATGGCTACATATCTTCGCTCTGACTCTCTATGGGGCGACAGAATCATTTACGTTGGACCAATGGGTTGCAGAACGGGATTCTACCTTTTGATGGCAGGCGATCTTGAATCTCAAGACGTACTCCCACTCATCGAAAGAACCTTTGACTTTATCTCAGACTATGAAGGCGAAGTTCCAGCTGCTTCTCCAAAAGAGTGTGGCTTCTGCATCGATATGGACCTTGAGCTTGCTAAGGCCGATGCTGCTATGTACTACAACGTAATCATTGCGCCCAAGAAGGAAAATCTTGTTTATCCCGTAAAGCGTGAGCGCAAAAAGAAAGAAGACAAAAAACAAGAAGAAAAATAAAAATCACATATAAAAAGGAAAAAAGAAATGGTTGATCAAAGAATTGAAAAACTCGCAAACGTACTCGTAAACTATTCCTGTAACCTTCAAAAAGGTGAAAAAATCCTTATCGAAGCTCGCGGTATCGACTATATGTTGGTAAACGCAATCGTTAAGGAAGTATATAAAGTTGGTGGTCTACCCTTTGTTCATATGGAAGACAACCGCGTAGCACGTGCTATCCGTATGGGTATGACCGAAGAACTTGCTACCCTTATGGCAAAATACGACGGCGCTCGTATGGCGGAAATGGACGCTTATATCGGCATCCGTGGCGGCAACAACTGCTACGAGCTTAGCGACGTAGACCCTGAACTAATGAGCATCTACAACCGTATTTACTCACACCACGTACATCACGAGCTAAGAGTTGCTCAAACCAAGTGGGTAGTTCTTCGTTATCCTAACGAAGGTATGGCAGAGCAAGCACGTATGTCAACCGAAGCATTCGAAGATTTCTACTTCAACGTATGCAACCTTGACTACGCTAAGATGGATAAGGCTATGGACGCTCTCAAGGACCTTCTCGACAGAACCGATAAGGTACGTCTTACCGCTGTTGACACCGACCTTACCTTTAGCATCAAGGGTATCGGCTCCAAAAAGTGCGCAGGCCATATGAACATTCCGGACGGCGAAGTTTACTCCGCTCCCGTTAAGAACTCTGTAAACGGCTACATTCACTACAATGCACCAAGCGTTGAAAACGGCATCGAGTTCAAAGACGTTCGTCTTGAGTTCAAGGACGGCAAAATCATCAATGCCACCGCAAACGATACCGCAGCTGTTAACGCTATCTTCGACACCGACGAAGGCGCACGCTACGTTGGCGAATTTGCTCTTGGCGTAAACCCATTCATCAACAACCCAATGGGCGACATTCTCTTTGACGAGAAGATTGCAGGTTCTATCCACTTTACCCCCGGCAGTTGCTACGACGACTGCGACAACGGCAACGTTTCAGCAGTACACTGGGACCTTGTACTAATCCAAACTCCCGAGTATGGCGGCGGAGAAATCTACTTTGACGACGTACTCATCCGTAAGGACGGCAGATTTGTCCTTCCCGAGCTTGAGTGTCTCAATCCCGAAAATCTAAAATAACGATGAAAACCAAACAAAAGACCGAAGATATCAAAAATTTTGTGCCCGAAAAGCCAAATAAGTTCTTGTATCCATTGCTTATTTTTGTAGGCAGAATACTCGGAAAAATTTGGATTAACGCAAAATTTAAAAAAGACCCTGCTATCAATGGACGTAAGGGTCCCTTTGTATGCTTGGGTACGCATAGTTGCATAATGGACGTTGCAATGATGATGCTCACTATGAGCCCCGTCTCACTCAATATCGTATGTGGACGCGACGTTATGACTTGGAATGTACTAAAGCCCTTTGCAAAAGCTATCGGTCTTTTGCCCATCAACCAATTTGAAATGGACCTTGCTTCTATTCGCTCGATGAAAAGGGCGGTAGACAAGGGCTGTAGTTTGGCACTATTTCCCGAAGGCAAATTTACCCTTGACGGCAGGGGAATGTATTATATCCCCGAAAGCCTTGCAAAACTCGTCAAGCTACTCAAGGCAGACGTAGTATTTTGCCACAACAACGGCGGATATTGTGCCCGTCCAAGATGGTATAACGGCTTCAAGTACGGCACGGTAACCAACGTTAGCGAGCTACTATTCACCAAGGAGCAAGTTGCCGAGCTGAGCGACAAGGAAATTTACGCCGTTATAAGCGAAAAATTCAAGTTCAACGATTGCTTGTATCAAAGGGAAAACAACCTTCGTTTCAAGGCTAAAAACCCGGCTGAAGGCTTGCATTACATCCTTTATAAGTGCCCCAAGTGTGGCGCCGAGTACGAAAACCTATCAGACGCTCACTATCTCACTTGCGAGCATTGTGGCAACAAGGTAGAGTATACCGAGTACGGCGAGCTCATCCCCGTAGGCGACTCCGTAACCTTTGACCGCATAGACTTGTGGTATGAGTTTGAGCGTGAGTCCGTCCGCAAGGAAATCGAAGACGAAAACTTCGAGATGCGTCACGAAGTAGTGTGGGAACAGGCTGACGAAAACCACAACTACGTTGAGCTCGGTAGGGGAGAATTCTATCTCAATCGCGATTATATCGGCTTTAAGGGAACTCGATACGATAACGGCGAAGACGTGGTCATCGAAGTGCCTACCTTAAAGCAAGCAACCATCGTCCACAAGAACTCCGAGGCCATCGACCTTACAATCGACACGGTCGTCAACCGCTTCCATTTCAGCGAAGTTAAGTGGTCTTGCAAGTATAATATTGCGGTTGAAGAACTTTACAGAAAGAACAAGGGCTTGCCCTTATAAAAATTAGGTCTTGTCAACCTAATTATACCTGTGGTATAATACCGACATACTTTTTATCAACAAGGAAGAGGAAATATGTTCAAAAAGTACGCCGATGAAACAATGGAATTCGTCAAAAAGTTGGAAAAAGACGGCCCACGTCTACCAGGTACCGACGAAGAAAAAGCTGCTTGCGTAAAGATTCAGCAAGAAATCAAAGATAGAGTAGGTCTTGATAGCAAAACCGAAAGCTTTATCTTTGCACCCCGAGCAAGTATAGGTGCTATTTGCTATCTTGGCTATGCAGGTCTACTTGCAATGGCAATTTATTACATAGGTGGCTTGTATGGAGCAGTGCTTGCAGGCTTTATGTTTACTTGCATAATTACCTTTGCACTACTTCAAATCGTACGCTACACCGGTATTTTCGACCTTTGCTTTAAGCACGAAAAGTCGTCCAACATTATCGCAGAGCTACCACCCCAAGATGGTGAAGAAGTAAAATGCACCGTTTACCTTGGTGCACACTACGATACTTGCTGGTGCTGGAAGCTATCACTAAGAAATCCCAACACCGCTATTCCAAAGACGGCATACGGTCTTGTCGGTGATATTATAATGATTGGTATCAGTATTCTCCGTATTTTAAACGAGTTTTTCGTGTTCGGATACGAAGCATACAAAGCCATCAATCTTTGCACGATGCTTATCCCAATCGCCATTATCCCAGGCTTCTATTGGATTTCACAATACGTTACCGGCGATAAGACTCTCGGTAGCCCTGGCGCAATGGATAACCTAACCGGTATCGGCTCCAATATGATGATAATGAAGTATTTCAAGGAACACCCCGAAGATATGCCCAAAGGTATGCGTATCGTATATCTTGGCTTTGGCGCAGAAGAAAGTAGCCTAAAGGGTAGCCTTGACTTCGTTAAGAAGCACAAAGAAGAAATCCAAGACGGCAAGAGCTACTTCATCAACGTTGACTCTATTGCAGACCCCGAATACTTTGAAGTTATCATCGGTGACCTACTACAAGGCACTAAGTTTGACAAGGAGCTCATCGGTTTCGTACACGAAGCTTACAAGGAAATCGGCATCAACGATGCAAAGAATATGTATAACCCTGTAGGTGGCTGTGATGCAACTCCATTCTGCAATAACGGTGTACCTTGTGTAACCATCGCTGCACAAAACCCCACAACCACCGAGTATTATCATACTTGCAAAGACGTATCCGATAGATTCACGACCGATACTCTTGAAAAGGGACTAAACGTAATATATCGTGTAATCAAAAAAATCGGCGCTAAACACGAGTAAAAACGCGTTATTTTGGCGCAATCCATAGCAAAATACAAAAACCCATTGAGCGCAGTAGGTCTACTACAGCAACCCAATGGGTTTTTATCTTTTCCGTCGGCTTGCATCCAAACTAACGCGTTTTTGAGAATGAAGAATTAGGAGTGAAGAATGATGAATGAATTTTCCTTGTGAGTGTAGCGAAAGCGTAACGAAGCTCACTCATCATTCAACCTTCACCATTCGTCATTTGCCAAAGCAAAGCTTTGGCACTATTTATATTTCTCAATAAGCGCGTTAAGTTCTTTTGTTAGTTCTCTAAGTTCTCGGTTTGCTCTGCCTTCGAGAGTGGGTATGAGCTTGGTTAGGGTGCTTGCGGTTTGCTTGAGAGCTCCGTATACCGTCGACGTATTAAAGCGTTCGGTCTCGGCTTGACGACGAGTATTTTGCTTTTTGACGGTGTTGCCTTGGAATATAAATTCGTTTGCAATTAGGTCGTATACCGCGCCGTTATACGGAGCAACGGCAGGGATACCGTGCTCTAAGCTCAGGCTTTCGGCAAAATGCTCGGCAACGCTGTCTTCTCCGTGCGTTACGAAAACTTGCTTTGGCGTAGGTATTGCCTTTGCCCAATTTATTAGCGCATCTCGGTCGGCGTGGGAGCTCGTGCCCTCGAGCTTGACGATATCGGCACGTACCTTTATCACTTCATTGAATAACTTTACGCTGTCTGCGCCGTCAAGCAGCAACGCTCCAAGCGTGCCTTTTACTTGATATCCTACGAATACTATCGTGCTTTCTTTACGCCATAGGTTGTGTTTTAGGTGGTGACGGATTCTGCCCGCTTCACACATTCCCGATGCCGACAAAATTACTTTTGGCTCGTAGCTTTTGTTTATTAGCTTGCTATCGTCTGCCGTTACGCTAACCTTAAGACCTTTAAAGGTAATAGGGTTAATGCCTTGGCTTATTAGAGCGCACGTTTCGTCGTCGCAGCACTCCTCAACGTTTTTGTTATATATGTTTGTGGCTTCTACCGCAAGTGGACTATCTACGTAAACGGTGAAATTGGGGAAGTTGGGGCATAAATTGCGCGTCTTGATATCGCGCAAGAAGTAAAGCATTTCTTGCATTCTGCCTACCGCAAACGTGGGAATAACGACGTTGCCGCCTTTAGCAAAGGTTTGCTCGATAATCTTTGCAAGATTTGCGCTATAATCGGGGTCTATTCCGTGTAGTCTATCGCCGTAGGTCGACTCCATTACTACGAAGTCGGCTGGAGGTGGGGCTTCGGGACAACGAATGATGGGCTTGTTGCGATTGCCTATGTCACCTGAAAACAGTATTTTTTTGGTGATAGTGCCTTCGGTAGCGGTAATTTCTATATAACTTGAGCCGAGTAGGTGCCCTGCATCAATAAATCTTGCACGCACGTTGTCCGTTACGTCAATTGGTTTTAAATAGTCCACAGCCCTTAGGTTTTTGATTACACCTTCAGCATCGGCCTTTGTGTAAAGTGGCTCGTACTGAGCATGCGAGCCGCGTTTTGCCTTGCGGTTGCGCCACTCCGCTTCAAATTCTTGGATATGCGCGCTGTCAAGGAGCAATATCTTGGTAAGGTCGCGTGTGCCACGCGTCATAAATATCTTGCCACGATAACCCCTTTTATAAAGGAGCGGCAATAGTCCACTATGGTCAATGTGAGCGTGCGTAATCAAAACGGCGTCTATGTTTTGGGGATTGACGGGGAGCGTTTGATTTTCATAGATATCTGGACCTTGCTCCATACCACAGTCAACGAGCAGGTTTTTGTTGCCTACCTTTAGAAGATAGCAACTTCCGGTTACTTCACGAGCTGCGCCTAAAAAGGATAGTTCCATAATAACCTCCATAAAAGAATACGATAAAAGCCTCACCATATCCTAAAAATATTATATCATAATTTTAATTAATACAACCTTAATTTTTGTGCACACTAAAAGTAAGGAGATTATATTATATGCGACAAACAGGAATTGTGAGACGAATGGATGAGCTTGGTAGGGTAGTAATTCCAAAGGAATTAAGACGTACGATGCGCATACGTGAAGGGGAAGAAGTAGAAGTTTTTCAAAAGGATGATACCCTTGTACTAAAGAAATATTCCGCAGTCGGAGAAATGATTGATTTTCAGCGCGAGTATGCAAGCAGTATATATCGCACTACGGGTTTTACGGCCATTATAACCGATACCGACAAGATTGTTGCGCTTGCAGGTGACCTTAACGATTCGACCAAGGGAACGCCAATAGGCGAAGCTCTACAAGACCTTATAATCGGTAGACGTACGGAAGTGTTTTCTAAGCGAGAGCTCAAGCCCTTTTTTAACGGAGAGCTTGGCGGTGTGTGCGGACAAGTCGTAGTGCCGATTATAAGCGGCGGAGACGCTATGGGAGCCGTGGTTATCTATACCAAGAAGGAGCCTAACGAACTCGCCGTCAAAACGGCTGAGACGGCCTCTCACTTTTTAGCACAAAGATTATAGTATGAAAAAGTCGTTCGTCAAAAGCGCAACCCTTATGATGGTGGCTACTCTTGTAGCAAAAGTCATAGGGGCTTGCTACCGCATACCGCTGACTAATCTACTTGGTGCAGAAGGTATGGGACTGTACCAATTGGTATATCCCGTATATGCTTTGATACTTACTGCGTCAAGTGGTGCGCTTCCGCTTGCAATAAGCGTTTTAGTTTCCGAACGCAATGCAAGTGGCAACCTAAGCGGTGGAATTAAGGTAGTTAGGTCGTCGTTTTCGATACTCATATTAGCCGGTGCTTTTATGGGTGGTGCGCTTGCGCTTCTTGGCGGCGTGATAGGCTCTTTACAAGGGGCAAGCGGAGCAAAGATAGGCTACGTTGCCATTGCTCCGAGTATTGCGTTTGTAAGCGGAATTGCAGTCTTAAAAGGGTACTTTCAGGGTAGCCACCTGATGTATCCTACGGCGCTATCGCAGCTAAGCGAAGCACTTGTCAAACTCGTAGTCGGTTTGACTTTTGCCTATTTGCTAAAAGGGTATGGCGTCGAGTATCAAGTAGGTGGAGCTCTCCTTGGCGTAAGCCTTAGCGAAGCCGTAACTTTTATGGTTTTATTCGTTCTATATAGACGTAAAAATCCACCCCTAAAGATATTCGTACCATTCAAGGAAGCAAGGGATGAGTACAAGGAAATACTTGCCATTTCCCTTCCCATTACCATTGGCGGAATGATTTTTCCGCTCACTCAATTTATAGATAGCTTTTTGGTGGTTAATATCCTAAAAGGCAGTCTTGGAACAATGGTTGCTACGGCAAACTACGGATTATTTTCAGGTCCTGTCAGCACTCTTATAAACCTTCCGGTGTCACTTTCACTTGCGCTTGGAGTTGCGGTCGTACCGCACCTATCTAAAAACAGGCAAGAGCACGACCTTTACGCTATAAGGCTAAAGACGTCGACGGCTATTAAGCTTGCAGTCTTCGTTGGCGTACCTTTTACGACGGCTTTTCTCACGTTACCAAATCAGTTGCTTGGCTTTTTATACGGCTCACTTTCCGAAAGTGAGATAGCTCTTAGTGCCGAGCTTCTTCAAATTGTTGCGCCCACGGTGTTGCTACTGTCCGTTACGCAAATTTGTACTTCGGTTTTGCAAGGGCTAAAAGATACCAAAAGTCCGATAATAAATTTATTGATAGGGGGTATGGCTAAAATCCTATCGAGCGTCATACTCCTTTATACCGTTGGTATAAAAGGGGTTGCGTACGCCCAACTTATTGCTTTTAGCGTGACGGCGGTTTTAAACCTTATTTCGGTTGGTAGGCTTATGGGTAAAAACGGAGATGTTATTAAAAATAGTGGCGTAATAATGTTGTTTGGTGGTATAATAGGCGTAAGCCTAAGCATTGCGGTGGCGTTTGGATTGAATATGCTTTACCTTATGCTCGTTTTAATCCTAAGCGGCGTTGCGTATCTTATGGCCGTACTGACGTCAAAGGTGTTTACCAAAGAAGAACTTTTAAGCTTGCCTTTTGGTCACCGCATAGTCAAACTAAAAAAATCCCCTTGATAGGAGCGCGTATGAACTCTTTTACATATTTTACAGGCGAAGATTTTATTCTTAGAAAGATTGCTAACTTTGATTGCAATATACCAATCGTTATAGACGGCATCGACGAAGATATTTTTGATAAAGTCAAGGATAAATTGCTATTCAATTTCGGCAAGAACGCTACCGCATTGGTAATCAATGATAGTGGCGAAACGGAAAGCGTAGCTATCGGCGAGCTTGATTATCACTCCAAGCTTATCATTGAGCCTTGCGATTTTGTTGAAAGAGATTACTATACCTTTGGCGACCTTGTGGAAATCATCAGGCGTTTGCGCGACCCCGACGGCTGTCAATGGGACAAGGCTCAAACCAATTTGAGCATACGCAATAACGCTATCGAAGAAGCCTACGAGCTTGCCGAAGCCGTTGACCTAATGGATAGGGAAAAGATGGTTGAAGAAAGCGGTGACGTGCTACTCCAAGGCCTGTTCCACGCATCTATTGCCGAAGAAGACGGCTTGTTTACTCCCGTTGACGTAATCAATGGCGTTTGCCACAAACTTGTTAGCCGTCACACCCATATTTTTGGTGCGAACAAGGCTCAAAACGCCGAAGAAGCACTAAAGTTTTGGGAGCAAGCTAAGGCTGTTGAAAAGGGATATAGCGGTTTGGAAGATAAAATCAACTCCGTACCCGTTACCTTTGGTGCGTTGATGAGAGCCTACAAAGTACAAAAGATTATCAAGAAGTGTGGATTCGATTTTGACGACGTGGGCGGCGCCGTTGAAAAGGTGCACGAAGAGCTAAACGAGCTTATGAGCGCAAACGGTCCCGTAGAGCAAGAAAAAGAAGCCGGCGACCTTTTGTTTGCCGTTCTTAACGTGCTTAGACTTATGAAAATCGACCCTGAGCTTGCTCTAAGCGGCACTACCAATAGATTTATCAAGAGATTTTTGTACGTAGAGCAAAAGTCTATCGAGTTAGGATTTGAACTCAATCACGATAATATGGATTTGATGGAAAAATACTATCAAGAAGCCAAAAAGGTGGTTGGATAATGGTAAAAATAGGGGATATTGAACTTAATTCTAAGTTTATCCTACCTGCCATTGCGGGCTTTAGCGATATTGGATTAAGGGTGCTTTCGTATAGATACGGAGCAGGGCTTTGCGTGGGCGAAATGGTGTCGGCAAAGGGGCTCGTATACGGCTCCGAAAATACCGAAGCGCTACTTAAAGTCGATCCCCGTGAGCCGATAAAAGCCGTGCAATTATTTGGTAGTGAGCCCGAGTTTATCGAAAAGGCGGTTAAGCATAAATCCCTAAACAAATTCGACCTAATCGACCTAAATTTTGGTTGTCCCGTGCCAAAGATAGTCAAAAACGGCGAAGGCTCTGCCCTTATGCGTGACCCGTATCGTTTGGGTATGGTCGTATCTACTGCCGTTAAGGCTGCAGGGGGTAGACCCGTTACCGCTAAAATGCGTATTGGCTTTAACGAAAACGAAATCAACTGCGTACGTGTTGCAAAGGAAATCGAAGAAGCCGGTGCCCAAGCTATCACCGTTCACGGCAGAACGCGCGAGCAGTTTTATAGCGGAGAAGTAAATCTCGACGCCATAAAAGCCGTCAAGGAAGCCGTTAGTATACCCGTTTTCGGCAACGGGAACGTCACCGATTTAGCCAAAGCAAACGAGATGTTTTGTCACACTTCCGTCGACGGAATAGCCGTTGCGCGTGGCGCGATAGGCAGACCTTATATTTTTGCAGAACTTTTAGGACAGGTTCCTTTATACGATATTACGGAGCTCATAATGGAGCATTTTGCACTTTTAGAAAGCATTATGCCGGAGCGCGTTGCAGTCAACTGCATTAAGAAGCATATTGCCGGTTATACCTACGGTCTAAGGGGTGGTAAGGATATCAAAAACAGAGTATTTGCATCAACCACTCGCGACGAAATAATCGACGTTGCCAAGTCTTTCAAAAATCTTGTAAAATAGCCCAAGCTATAGTTTTTTTAAGTTTTCTTGAGAAAAACAAAAAAATTATTTAATTTGATATCAAATAATTGATTACACTACTAAAGTAGTGATATAATACCTATGCAAAAATTATTTTGTATAGGAGATAACTATGAACAAAAAAACTATCAAAGACGTAAACGTAAAAGGCAAAAAGTGTCTCGTTCGTGTTGACCTCAACGTTCCTATGAAAGGTGGCGTCATCACCGACGAAAACCGTATCAACGGCGCTCTCCCCACCATCAAGTATTTGATGGAGCAAGGTGCAAAAGTTATTCTTTGCTCACACCTTGGCAGACCTTACAATATATTCAACGACAAAATTAAGAAGCTTAAGCCCGAAGACGAAGCTAAGAGCCGTGAAGAGCTTAACGCTATGACCCTCAAGAAGTGCTCACTTGCTCCCGTTGCAGCAAGACTTAACGAGCTTCTTGATAACAAAGTTACCTTTGCTACCGACGTTATCGGCGAATCAGCAAAGAACGCTGTTGCTAACCTAAAGGACGGCGAAGTTGTTCTTCTCGAAAACCTACGTTTCCACCAAGAAGAAACCAAAAACGACGAAGCATTCTGCCGTGCTCTTGCAGAATTCTGTGAAATCTACGTTAACGACGCATTCGGTACAGCTCACCGTGCACACGCATCAACCGCAGGTATCGCTCAATACGGTCTATGCGAAGCTGCAGTAGCAGGCTTCCTTATCGGCAAAGAACTTGACGTTATGGGCGGCGCTCTTGAAACTCCCGTTCGTCCCTTCGTTGCTATCCTTGGCGGTGCAAAAGTTAGCGATAAGATTGGCGTTATCAACAACCTACTCGAAAAGGTTGACACCCTTATCATCGGTGGTGGTATGGCTTACACTTTCTTCAAGGCAAAGGGCTACGGCGTAGGAACCAGCCTTTGCGAACTCGAAAAGGTAGACCTTGCAAAAGAACTTATTGCTAAGGCAGAAGCTAAGGGCGTAAATATGCTCCTTCCTATCGACACCGTTGTAGCAGCTGAATTCCCAAGCCCAATCGATGGCGAAATCGCTGTTGAAACCGTAGCATCAAACGCTATCCCTGATGACAAGATGGGCCTTGATATCGGCGAAAAGACCAGAGAACTCTTTGCAGATGCAGTTAAGAGCGCAAAGACCGTTATCTGGAACGGACCTATGGGCGTATTCGAAAATCCCACCCTTGCAAAGGGCACCATCGCAGTAGCAAGTGCACTTGCTGAAACCGATGCAACCACCATTATCGGTGGCGGTGACTCCGCAGCAGCTGTAAAGCAACTTGGCTACGCTGACAAGATGACCCACATCTCAACCGGTGGCGGCGCTTCTCTCGAATTCCTTGAAGGCCTTGAGCTGC
>JAFTZC010000072.1 GCA_017461065.1 Clostridia bacterium
CATATATACTGCAAAAAGAACGGCAATGGTCAGCGTCGAAACGACGAGCGTAAAGATATACTTATCCTTAACGAGCGTTTTTACGCGCATAAAGGGTATTGCGAACAAAATGGATATGCCGAACACTACTGCATAGCTGAGTATTATGCCAACGGGAATCCTTAGGTAATAGCTAAGCGTTTGCTTGGTTACTTCGCCGTAAACTATCATCAGCGGCAAAAGGATGGCCACAAGATATATAAAGGTCATTACGCCTTGAACGAGCACTTTAGCGGTAAATACGTCCATAACCTTGACGGGGAAACGAATGAGAAGCTCGTTATCTCCGCTAAAGAACAGACTTTTTACGATACTGCTTATGCCACCGAGCGCCATAACGAAGCCGATTAGGCTGACGAATAGCTTTAGGAATAGACTTTCACGGTTGTATACGTAGAAGCTCAATATAATGCTTTCGGCGATAGTGACGTATAGATAATACACGACGGCTATCGCGGCAAGTCCGCATAGAGCTTTGAGTATACCACCTACGGAGTTGAGACGCACGCCTGCAAAGCGAGAGTTAAGCTCCAGCCTTACGAGTGCCCCAACGGCGTGACGTGAGTGGTTATCTCTCATCTTACTTATCCCCCTTGGACATATGGAATCTTGGTGGGTTTGGCACCTTGTTGGCTTTGCGCCTTGATATTATACGAAGTTGCTTCTTGGGAGCTTCTGCTATGGCTTCTGCCTTTTCTTCGCTTACTTCTTGAGCGGGTGCTGCTGCGGTAGCTTCCGCCTTAGCCTGCTTTTTAGCTGCTTTTTCGGCTTTTTTAGCCGCTCTTTTTGCCTTTCTGCCCTTTAGTGCGGATACTGCCGTGACGTTTTCAGCGGTGTAGGCAAGGAACTTTTCTTCAAGCGTTGCCTTGTTTTCTTCAACGTGTAGGTCGATGATTTCACATAGCTGACCTTTGCGAATAATAGCGACTCTATCGCAAAGCTTTGCAACCATATCGATATTATGGGAGCTGAAGAACACGGTGTTGCCTTGCTTGCAATGCTCCTTCATTTCCAAAATAATATCGTTGATGGATTGTGGGTCAAGGCCCATCAACGGCTCGTCGAGTATCCATAGCTTTGGGCGGTGGATAAGGGCTGCGATGATACAAATCTTTTGCTTCATACCGTGGCTATAGCCCTTGATTTGGCGGTCAAGTGCAAAGCTCAAACGGAACTTTTCGGCGAATTCTTCTATTCTCTTTTTTCTTTCATCCTTGTCTACGTAGTAAAGGTCTGCAACGTGGTTTACGTACTCTCTACCCGTTAGCTTTTCGTAAACGGAATGGTTGTCGGGCACGTAACCCATACTTAGTTTAGCGTTCAAGCTATCGGTTTTGATATTATGTCCGTCAATCTCGATAGTGCCCGAGTCAAAGGGATAAATACCGGTTATACACTTGATTGTCGTGGACTTACCTGCGCCGTTCAAGCCCAAGAAGCCGAACATTTCGCCGGGCTTGACTTCCATACACAAGTCCTTGACTGCGTACACGTCGCTATTAATGTACTTTTTACAAAGATGATCAATTTTTAACATTGCCTTTCCTCTTTCTTATCGTTGTTAGCGTGCCGTAGCGCGCCATTTTAAATATAACACATACGCGCGCAAAAGTAAATATTAAATTGCATTAAAAAAGACTGCTAATGCAGTCTTTGCGGTTTTTCGTCAGTTTTAGCCCCTTTTTAGGCGTTAAGTATGGTGGTGACTGCCTTTTTTACGGCAAAAGCGGTGTCGGATGCGACCATACTAAAAGAGTTGTTGCCATCCGTTTCCAAAGCGATTTCCCCCGCAAGGCCGTTTATATACGTGCCTGCAATCGCGACCTCAAGCATATCGTCAACGTACCCTGCAAGCGCAGTTAAAATGCCGCTCAGCACGTCTCCGCTACCGGCCGTTGCCATCCCTACCGTACCCCTTTTGTTAACAAATACTCGCTCTCCGTCGGTTATCACACTCTCGTGATTTATGAGTACGAGAGTCAGCTTATACCTTTTTGCAAAGGCTACGGCGTGCTCTATCGGGTTTGATAGAATATCGTTTTTTGAAATGCCGCTAAGTCGCTCAAACTCACCTACGTGTGGGGTGAGCAGTAGGTCTGCTACCTTGTCGTCGAGTAGATATAGGTGTTTGCTAAGCGTATTGAGCGCGTCTGCGTCCAGGATAAGCTTTATGGGTAAGCTAAGCAGTAGCTTTAGATATTCAAGGTTATCCCCCTTTTGTCCAACGCCCATACCAAAGCCTATGGCTTTTAGCCCTTTGAAAGCTGTCCTTAGCTCCCTTTCGTCGTAGGCAATATAGCCCTGCCTATCGGGGAGTGCACACAAGGTACTTTCCACCACGTACGGCATAACCGCGTGCATAATGGACTTAGGCACCATTAACCTAACCACCCCTGCGCCCGAGCGCATCGCGGCACAAGAAAGGCCCGCAAGCTTAGCTGCGCCTGAGTATTCGGGCGAGCCACCTACGAGCCCTACGTATCCATAGGTTCCCTTGTGGGAATTAGGTTGTCTTTCCCCTAATATGCGCTTGATACAGCGCATATCGGGGATAACGGTATTATACATTATTTCTTTTTACCCTTTGCTGCCTTTGCAAGGATGATTGCCAATGCGCCACTAACTACTGCAACGCCTGCAACTACTGCGATTTGACCTACCATATCGAGGCCCTTGCCACGGATTTCGCTTATCTTACCCGTTTCAAGGTCGTATTCGTAGCCGATATAGTATAGCTTTTCGCCGTCGTATATGAGCTTACCGAAGGTGGGGTTAGCAAGCATTGGGTCGTGTAGGTCTTCACCGAATTCAACGGGAACTTCGTCGTTGCCTACGTAGTTGTAGAACTTGTCGCCGAAGGTGCCGAGCGTAATATAAAGAACGCCGTTACCCTTGCCTACTTCTTGCTTGCCGGTGAGTTCGTTTTCAACTACTTCGCCGTCAGCGTCGATATAGTAGCTTTCGGTGTAAGTATGGTCGTGTCCGGCAAGAACCAAGCTTACTTCGTTTTCAGCAAAAATCTTGGTGAGTTGCTCTCTCATTTTTACGATTTCGAAGTCGTTGGTGTGTGAGCCTACGGAGTAAAGTGACTTGTGCATAATGATTACCTTGTATTCCTTGTCGGTAGAAGCAAGGTCGTTTTCAAGCCAAGCAACTTGAGCTGCGCTCATATTGCCGTTCTTATCGTAATCGTTGGTGTTAAGTACGGTGAAGTGAACGCCGCTGTAATCAAAGCTATAGTATGCGCCGGTACTGTCGTCTTGCTCGGGATAGCTTAGTGCGAAGTGGAGTAGTAGATAGTTGTAGCTATCCATAATAGCGTCGCTATCAATCCATTCGTACTCGTATCTTAAATCGAAATCGTCGGGCTTTTCGTAAGCGTAAACGTCGTGGTTGCCGTTAGCGACTACGGTGGTGGTGTTTGCCCAATACTTTTGGAGACCGCCTTCAAGGTAGTATTCCCATTGTACCCAGTTGCGAGTGTTGTCAACGACGTCACCACAGTTGATTACGAAGTCGTATCCGTTTTGGAATACTTCGTTTACGTTTGCCATAATGGCTTCCGCGCTAAGATATGGCTTTTGAGCGGAGCCTTGAATGTCGGTGATGAGTAAAAGTTCAAATGCTTGGTTAGTATCGGGTGCGGTGGTCAAAGTGTAAACGTCACTCCAGTAGCCCTTCGACTTGTCGCCTACGCGATAGCTATAGGTGGTGCCACTCTTTAGACCTTCGAGATTTACTTCGTGTCTGCCTACTTCAATATGCATAAGCGTTGCAAAGATGCTAAGGTCGATATTAGCGGTGGTGGTAACGTATTTTTGATAGTTGCCGCTAAGCAAGGTTGCTTGGTTTTCGTCAAAGGTTTTTCCTTCGATAATTTGAATGTCGGTTCCGGTGATAGATTTATCGGTAAACCAAACGATATTCTTATCGGTAGTTGGGTCTTCGCCGAAGGTTACGGTGATTTGACCGGGGAGCATACCCCTTTCGATGGTGGGGGTGTTGTCGATTGAGCCATCAACGTAGTTGGCTGCAAGGCGGCTATCGTGCTTGTAAACGAGATATCCGTCGAAGCTGTTTTCGCAAGCAGCGGTTTCGTCTACCTTGAAGCTATAGATAATGTTGTGTGCGATTTCGCCAAGACCCGTATAGAGCGACTCGGTTACGTAGCTTTCGAGAACGTGGTCAAGGAAGGCTTCAAGGCCGTCGGAGCCAAGGTCGATACCAAGCTCTACGCCAAAACCTGCAAGCAAGTCAAGTACGCCGGGTACGAGATTATCAAGTACGAGTGCGTGTGGGTCGGCGTTTTTGTCGATGAGTCCAAGGACTGCTTTCAAGGCCTTGACATCACTTTCGCTCATACCGTAAGCAAGGTCGATGGGCTCGAACAAGCCTTTTACGATGCGGAGCAGACCACTTTGTTCGTCAAGGAGAATGCCAAGGAGCTTTTTGACGTTGGTGCCGTCTTTAAAGAGTGCCATAGCTTCTTGCATACCGGGGGTTAGGTCGTCGTATGCAACGTCTCTACCACCGATGTGGTCCATATAAGCGTTGATTACGAAGTCGAATAGACCCAAACCTTCGCTGTTAACGGGCATATTGAGTGCGGTTTGTAGGAGTTCGTCAACGTATCCGCATAGCTTTGCGCCGTGCTCGGTGCTCTTGAATTCGGGATTGTCTCCACCGTAGGTGTAGTCTTCGAGTACTACTACTTCAAGGTGTCTTACGATGTTGTCAACCAAGGTTGCGGCAAGCGGCCTAATCATATTGACGATGGAGTTATCAGGTAGAATACTTGCTACGAATTCGCCGGCGTTACCGATGAAGTCAACGTTAACGTATCCGTAAACCATATTGTCTACTATCTTGAGTAGGAGCTTGTTAGCTGCATAATGTGCAGGGTCGGTGATAATAGTTTTGCCACCCTTGACGCTAACGTATTGGTCAAGGTCGTATCTATCAAAGTATGCGTCGTCGATATATCCCATATCAACGAGGCTGGTGATATCAACTTCTTCAAGGAGTTTGATGTGGGTTGAGAAGTTTTCTGCATAATCGTCCCCTACTGTGCCGCGTTCGATTTTGGTTAGGCGAACGCCTGCGTTAAAGCCGGTTGCAGATGCAGTTTCGACGTCGGTGATAAGGTTGCCGTTCAAAGATACGCGTGAAGTGATATCGTTTGCGTGCATATGTCCGCTATAGGAGTAACGTACGCCGAGGTCAGCAAGGATATCTGCAGTTTCGAAGGTGTTGTAGTAGGTGAAGTCCTTGAGTAGACTATCTTCACCTGTGAAGTGGGGTAGCACGTTGCGGTGTGACATAGTTACGAGGTTTTTGCCATCGAACTCGCCGTCTGCCTTTTTATCTTGGAGCATATCTATGATATTCTCGTGGAGAATACCGCCGAGATGGTGTTGGGTTTCAGCAGTAGAAACGCCGTCGTCGATACCAACTATAACGTAATCGTCAAGCACTTCTGCAACGTAGGTGATTTCACCTTGGTCGTAGTCGGTGATTGCGCCGTTAAGCAAGGATTCTTCAGCGCCGTTTTCTCTATATAGCCACTCGATATCGGTGGTTTGAGCGGTGGTGCTGTTTACGAACTTGACGCCTTCGGTTGAAGTTCCGCTAACGTACTTGTCGTCGTAAGGGCAAAGAGCCGTGGTAAGGTCTACTTTGGTGTCGTAGTAGGCAGCGATTTCTTCGTCACTTAGGTCGGGATAGCCAAGGGAGGAATATACCTTGGTCATATCGTAACGGGTAGCGTTGGGGAGAAGTCTTTGGGAGCCGTCTTGGCTATAGTCGAAAGCTTCTTCGTTGTATAGGTCGTGGTTACCGAAGATTACGAAAATTTGGAAATCGGTGTTGCCTGCTTCTCTCACCCTGTTTTGGGTTTGACGGAGTAGGTTTGCAACTTCAACGTGTGCTTGGATTTCGCCGTCGGTGGTAAGGTCGCCGGTTACAACCAAGTAATCGGGGTTGCTTTCAACAACCAAGTCGAGAGCTTCCAAAACGTATAGGTGGCTTTCAGCAGTCAACTTTGCAGAAGTGGTAACTCTGTTTGCAAAGTCGGTATCTTCTCCAATATAGCCGTAGCTCAAGGGGAAGTAGTGGACGTCGGTCATGTGTCCAATGACCATCTCGTCGCTTGCTACGAAGGTAAGGTTTCCGTTTGCAGGGCTTGCTACGACTTCCTTAGCTCCAAGGTCCAACGAGAGCACTCCCATTACGACCGCAAGAGATAGGACGACGACGGCAACAGCCACAAAAGACTTTGATAGATAGGCTTTCTTGCTCATTCTCAAACTCCTTTGGGTGTAAAACACCCAAGATAAAATAATATTTATTATATACTCACGCGCGCGTGCTGTCAATAGCCAAGTTAGCTAAAAACACTTTTATTATACCTTAGGTTAACGCCTAAAAATTCGCCTATTATTTGCCGATTTTTGGGAGTTTAGTATCACTTTTTAGTTTACATCGGTTCCCCTAATAGCCGATTTGACGAAACAAAGCTTTTATGTTATATTAATATAAAATTGTGAATAATATATATTATGAAAAAAGAATGTTTGATACTAATCAACAAACTCTCCGGCAACGCCACAAAGATAGACGTTGACGCGCTCAAAGATAAGCTCGCCGAAAGCTACAACAGCTTTGAGATAAAATATATCCCCGAAGACCTTTCTTACGTGGGCACTTCTTACTACGACGGAGTGGCGGTGTGTGGTGGTGACGGCACGCTCAACCATATAATCAACACTTCTCTGCCTACGGGCACCAACCTTTACTACGTACCTTGCGGCACGCTCAACGAAGTATACCACTCCCAAAAGGAATCGACCCTAACACTCGTCGGTCACGCAGGGGATATACTATTTAGCTACGTATGTGCAACGGGTACGTTTACTCCCCTTGGATACACGGTAAACGCCAAAAGCAAAAAGCGTTTCAAGGCGCTTGCATATATCTCCAAGGTGCTAAGGGAATACAAGGTATCTAATATCCAGGCGCGCCTAAACCTTGACGGCAAAAAGATAGAAGGACGTTACACTCTACTAATGCTCCTTAACTCCCCAAGGTGCTTTGGCTTCAATTTCAACCGCCTTTACCACAAAGGCGAGATGTGTCTTCTTAGCATAAAGAGTCCCGGCAAAAACAACCTACTCAACAAGATAAAAATCTTTTTCCCCTTCTTCCGTGCTTTCTTCATTGGCTTCAGCAAGCCCTATGAAAGCAAAAATATCCTATTTACACCCTTCAAGCATCTCGACCTTGAGCTCAAAACCCCTACCCCATTCTGCGTAGACGGCGAAAAGTACGAGATAGACAAAACTATAGGAATAAATATTACCAAGCTAAAAAATCCAATTAAAATTATTAATGCATAATTCGTTAAATAACCATCAAAAAGCCCTAATAGGTTTCAAACTGTCTATTAGGGCTTTAGTCTTTAGAATTTACATTTCTTAAGTCTTCTCATCCAAAGCTGATACCAAGGTGGGAAATCGATTCCGCTTTCAGGAATAAACATAATTTCATTTATTAATCCATAAAATACAACCTTGAAATCCAAGTTTTCATCGTTATTATTTGTCATCTCTTTGTATGTTTCATAAAGATAATATACGTTACCCCACATATTCACCAAAGGATAAATACCATACGCATAATCAGCATAAATTGGTTGATACGGGTCAATAAAGCCAACCAATTTGAATGTTTTTGGCTCGACCATAACGTTCATTATGTTTATATCTCCATGACACAAAACGGGTTTTTCTGGCTCGTTTTTAAGAGATTTATATTTTTCAATCGCTTTGTTAATTAGTGCATAATGTTTTTTGTTGAACTTACCATTTACATAGAGCTTGTTCATATACTCTATCGCCGGTTTTAATTTTAGTTCTTCAAAACATTCCGACCAAGTATCATATTTTTCATCGTCTAAATAACCAAATTTTTCATTGGTTGCGTTTTCCCACCCCAAGATGCCATTGACGATTTCCTTTGCAAGTGCTTTTTTCTTTGCTTTTGATTTAAAAATAAACTTTGGATGTAAAAGGTTTTGCCCTATTAAAAATTCCATAACTAACGTGTCTTCGTTATAGTAATATACCTCTGGCACCTTTACGGTCGTATGCTGAGCAAGTATTTTTAACGTTTTTGCTTCCGTTTCGCTCAAATCTTTCCTTGAATAGTGTTTGATGGCAACTACCCTACCATCATCAAGATTTGCCTTAAAAACTTTACCAAAACTACCACCACCAAGATATTTAGTGCTGACAATCTTTGCATTTAAGGCTTGAACAACTGCATCGTAATTATATTGCATAGTTATTGCTCCTTGTTTAGATTGAATAATAAAGTTCTTGTGGTTTGTAGTTTTAGTTTAATGCCAACACCAATGCCGTTATATCAAAATTGTGTCGTCTATATCATTTTAATGTTGTATTCAGCAAGAATTTGTGATAAAATTAACCTATGGAAACCAACAAACTCGTAAGTATTAATATTTTACCACCAACAAAGAACCCTGTTTTTGAGCAACGCGAAACTTGTGTTACTCACACTCCTTATATGGTAGAGACCGCCTTTTACTCCTTAGTCCAAGCGGGCGACGTAGAAAGGGTTAAAAATAGCATAAATAACTTTATAAAAGATGGTATTGTTATAGGCAGGCTTTCAAACGATTCTTTAAGACAAATACAATACTGGGCAGTTTGTTGCATTACCCTTGGCACAAGGTATGCTATACAAGGTGGATTAGACGAAATGTTGGCATACAATTTAGCAGACTCTTTTATCATAAAAATAGATAGAATGACCAAACCCGAAGAAATCGTTGATTACCTAATAGCTGTTTTTATAAAGATTACCGAGTCGGTAAAAGCACACTCCCACCCTGCTTATTCAAAAGAAATTCACGCTTGCATAAACTATATTGACAAGCATCTTCACGAAAAGCTAACGATTGAAAGCATTGCTACTGCCATGGGATATAGTAAATCATGGCTACCAAGAAAATTCAAAAGTGAAGCAGGAACATCACTGACCGACTATATAATGTCCAAAAAGATTGGAGAAGCAAAAGCTTTGTTGCGTAGCAATACTCCACAAAACATAGTTTCGTACACCCTTGGCTTTTGCTCACAAACTCATTTTATCCAATGTTTCAAAAAGTATTGTGGGATTACCCCTAATCAATTTGTACATACGTTATAA
>JAFTZC010000073.1 GCA_017461065.1 Clostridia bacterium
ACCAATAGCACGAATTTTATCTGCAACTTCTTCAAGCTGTGGCATACGGCGAGCGGTAATAACCACCTTTGCTCCTTCCTTTGCAAAGAGTATCGCGGTCTCTGCACCTACTCCCGAATTTCCTCCTGTGATAATAGCAACTTTACCATCTAAACGTCCCATTTTTACCTCCTATTCGTTATCTAACGGTTGCTCGTGAATAGTGAGCGTAGACATCTCTACAGGCACGAAGAAACATAGTCCGTGTGCAGCAGTGCCAACGCCGGCCTTTGCTTTAACTTGCTCCATTATCTTGATGGCTACTTCCTTTTTAACAACGCTAACTACGATTTCCTTTTCGGTATCTATAGTGATACCAAGAATGGTCTTGGGTTTAGCCACGGAGCCCCTTGCATTGATTATCGTTGCGCCGGTTGAGCCAACGGAACGAGCTATCTCAACGACTTCGGATGCAAATCCTGCGTTTACTATAATATATAATGCTTTCAATTCGTCCATAATCAATCTCCTTTGTTTTAGAATGCCAAACCTTCAACCGGAATGGTAAATGCAATGCCCGTATTGGGCTTTTTGAAATCGTACTCCTCGTAAAGAATATCTATCAGTTGACTTGCATCACTATTTTTGACCAAGCAACTTATAAACACCTTCTTTAGCTCTACTTCAAATCCAAAAGCAGCAGCAAGCGCGCTTGGATTGGCAGAGCCGTGCGCGTATACTATCTCTATGCTATGCGCACCATGCTCGTTCAATAAAGTCAAGAGCTTGTCTTTCTTCTTTTTGGGAGCAATAACGATTAATTGCTGTAAGCCTATACTATGAATATCACTCATATGTGCTATCCTCGCTTTCAGTTAGGTTGTTTTCTATGGTTGCTTCCGCTATTTCGGGAGCGTCGTTTTCCCCTACGGTTTGTCTGATTTCTATCTCGTTTTCAGAGGCGTTTGCGCCTACGCTGCCAACTGCGTTATTCTCGGTATGGAGTTCCGTAACAAAGGATTCGAGCTCTGCAAACGACTCTTCTTTAGCTTCTGCTTCAGCGCGTTTGAGACGGATATTATAGATAATACCAAGCGCTTGAATGGCTATCAAGGGCGTAACTGAAATAAACGAAATTATGCCAAATCCGTTGGTCAAAATGCTCATTGTACCACCGTTAGCTTCCGCTACTGATTGTGCGATGCTGAGCGTTAAGGGCGTTAGGAAGGCCGACGTCAAAGCGCCGCCCGTAACACCACCGGAGTCGAATGCCAAACCAACGAACAGCTTGGGCGTAAATATCATCATTATAAGTGCGATTGCGTAAAGCGGAACAAGGAAATAAAGGATATTTATCTCAGTTAGTATCTTGAGAATGGATAGTAGCGATGCTACGCCAATACCAAGCGCAAGGGTTACGCGAATAGTAGACTTCTTAATGTGACCGTTGGTCAGTTCTTCAATTTGTACGCCAAGGACGGTTACCGCCGGCTCCGACACCGTAATTGCCGCGCCAAGAATAAATCCTACGCCAAGTAGCAGCCACTTAAACCACTCGGGGCGAGATTCCGCAAAGAACAGCTGACCGATATATTGTCCTACGAATCCAAAGCCGTAGTCTATTCCCGATAGGAATATTAGCAGTCCCAAATAAACAGGTATAACGCCAATCATCAGCTTTGCAAACGTCTTTTTGGGTAGTTTTATTAGGAAAAGTAGGAAGGGAATAGAAATCAAAACTATGGGAAGGACGGCAAGTGCTACGTCGGTTATATTGCCAAGGATAATATCCCCTATTCCACGTGCCGACGACATATCGAAAGCGTTTTCGGGCGGAAGTTCGCCGTTGATTGCTTTTAAAATTATGCCGTATAGAAGCACGGCAACTATAGGTCCAGCCGAAGCAATACCGATAATACCAAGTGAGTCTTCGTTTGTTTTGCTCCTTGATGCAGTTGCCGAAATACCAAGCCCAAGCGCCAAAATAAATGGTACGGAAACGTCGCCCGTCGTTGCACCACTGCCGTCAAAGGCGAGAGCAATAAACTCTTTTGGCGCAAATATAACGAGTATAAAAGTAATGGCGTATAGTACGGCAAATACCCACTTAATATTTACGTTCTTAACGATACGCCATAGCGCGAGCGCAACGCCTATGCCGATACCCGTGCCCGTTATCCAAATAAATAGCGTGCTGTTTACGAGTGGCATAATGGCAGTTATCTGCTTAGCAAGAACGGCAAGAGCGGGCTCTGCAACGGTTGCAAGCAATCCGAAGACAAAGCCAAAAGTCAAAACGAAAGCTAACTTATTATATCTTGCAAAAGAGCCACCGACCATTCTGCCGATAGGCAAAATACTCGTTTCGAGACCGGACAAAAACAAGGATTGACCGATAACAACACAAACGTATCCAACTACGATTTTAATATAGTTAGTTGGGTCTTCGAGTGGTGCTATGCAAAGGCAAATAACTATAATGACGGCAAGTGGCAAAGACGCAACAAAAGTTTCCTTCAGCGTTTGAAGGAATTTAATCTTAGATAAATCGACTTTAATTTTGGGTAATACTTTTCTTGCCATAATAATCCGCTAAAATTATATTATAGTTTTCCCCCAAAAGTCAATGCTTTGTATTTTTAATAATTATTAAAATACAATTAAATGGTTACCTTGCAATGCAAAGCCAAACTTGCGCACCCTGTTGCGTAAACGCAACGGGTGTGCTTTCTCGCAGGGAGTGCAAAAAAATAGGATGCCACATTTAGCATCCTACTTTTTTGGTACTCCCTGCGGGAATCGAACCCACAACTAGCCCTTAGGAGGGGC
>JAFTZC010000074.1 GCA_017461065.1 Clostridia bacterium
GTTATGGGCGTATGCGGTGGCGGCGCTGATAGAATGATTTTGGAAGAAGCAGGCGTATCGAGCGCCGACTTCGTCATTGCTTGTACTTCCCGTGACGAGCTTAACATTCTATGCTGTATGCTTGCAAAAAAGATGGGCGCAGCTCATACCATTGCTCGTGTAAGAGACCCCGAGTATTTTATGGAAATGGAGTATATGAAAGGGGAGCTTGACCTTGATATGTGGTTTAATCCCGAGCTCCGTACCGCGCAAGAAATCGCAGAAATTCTTTCCTTCCCATCGGCTATCAACGTTGAAACTTTCGCTGACGGCGCCGCCGTTATGATAGAAGTCAAGGTCAAAAAGGATAACCCGATGATTGGCAAGTCCGTCGTTGAAGTTATGCGCGACTTCGACGTCAAGGCGCTGTTTAGTATGGTCGTTAGAGAGAATAAGGTTTATATCCCAAGGGGCGACTTCGTTATCCAGGAAGGGGACGTCGTCCATATTACCGCAAGCGAAAAGGAAATCACTAACTTCTCCAAAAAAGTACAACTATTCCGCAGACGTGCTCGTAGCGTATTTATCGTAGGTGGGGGCAAGATTGCTTACTATCTCGCAAAAGAACTTATTGCTCGAAAGGTAGCAGTCAAAATCATCGAAATGGACGAGGAACGTTGTGAGTGGCTAAGTGAAGAACTACCCGAAGCAACCATTCTCCACGGCGACGGCACCGACCACGAAGTACTTGATGAAGAAGGTATCGACAAGTGTAACGCAGTAGTAACGCTTACGGGTATGGACGAAGAAAACGTTATCGTTTCCCTTTACGCAACGCGCAAAAAAGTAGCTAAGGTTATCACCAAGGTCGACCGTCCTACTATTGGACAAATGGTTAGCCATTTGGGACTTGATTCCGTCCTTAGCCCAAGGACTGTTATTGCATCGAGCATCGTTCGTTTTGTAAGAGCAATTGCTTCCGAGGGTAAAACCCGTATCAATCAGCTTTATAAGATGCACGAAAAAGTTGAAGCTTTGGAGTTCCACGTTACCGAAGATTTCAAGCATATCGGCGTGCTTATTAAAGACCTTAATATCAAAAAGAATTACCTTGTAAACGGTATCGTTAGAGATAGAGAATTTATTATTCCGACAGGCGAAACTTCATTTATGAAAGGTGATGAAGTTTTAATCGTAACCACCGAAAAGAACGTTAGCGGTCTTGAAGATATGATTAGATAACTATGAACTATAGAGCAGTCGTAAACGTAATAGGAAGAATTATATTGCTTGAAGCAATCCTAATGTGCTTCCCAATAATCGTAGACTTAATTTACCAAGAGAGCACTTGGCTTTCATTTTTAATTCCGCTTGCTTGTTTGGCGGTTATGGGTACGCTCATGGTTTGTTTTGTGAAACCCAAAGAAACACTTTTGTACGCAAAGGAAGGCTTTGTAATAACTGCACTTGCTTGGGTAATTATGTCACTTATGGGCGCTATTCCATTTGTGATTTCAGGGGTGCTTCCCAATTATATCGAAGCGTTTTTTGAAGCTACCGCAGGCTTTACTACAACGGGCGCGAGCGTTATTGAACACACGGAGTTGATTCCGCACTCTTTACTATTTTGGCGCTCCTTTATGCATTGGGTAGGCGGTATGGGAATACTCGTATTCGTGCTTGCGCTAATCCCTAAGCAAGAAGGCGGAAGTATGCATATTTTGCGTGCCGAGTCAACGGGTCCGAACGTCGGCAAAATCGTTTCAAAAATGAATCTTACCGCACGTATCCTTTACGTTACTTACGCCGTCTTGACGGTGGTGTTCTTCATATTCCTTATTGCAGGCAGAATGCCGCTGTTTGATGCAATTTGCAACGCGCTAAGCACTGCAGGTACGGGTGGCGTAATACTTTGGGATAATTCTTTTGCCCACTATAATTCGGTATATCTCGAAATGGTGACGGCAGTCTTTATGTTCATCTTCGGCATAAACTTTAACGTCTTCTATCTGATATTAATCGGCAAGTTTAGCGACGTGCTAAAAATGGAAGAACTCCGTACCTATTTTATAATCGTTATTTTGGCGACCGTTCTCATTGCTCTCGATATAATGACACTTTATAAAAACTTTGGCGAAGCGCTAAGATATGCGTTCTTCCAAGTAACTTCAATTGTTTCGACGACGGGATATGTAAGTGCGGACTTTAACGCTTGGCCTACTTTTGCAAAAATCATATTGATGATGTTAATGGTAACCGGCGCTTGTGCAGGTTCGACTTCGGGCGGTCTTAAGATTTCAAGGATTATTATACTATCTAAGTCTTCATTTACGGATATGCGCAAGATGCTTCATCCACGCCAAGTTATCAAAACTAAGCTCGACGGTGATATTTTGTCAGAAAGTACCATTCGTAATACTAAGACCTATCTCGTAGCGTACGTCGGAGTTATAGTAATGTCGCTACTGCTAATTTCTTTTGAAGGCTATGGCAACGTAGAAACCAATCTTACGGCCGTTTTAGCTTGCTTCAACAACATTGGAGTGGGCTTTGAGCTGGTAGGCCCATTTGCCAATTACGCGGGATACTCCGATTTTAGCAAGTTGATACTATCCGTCATTATGCTTGCAGGTAGGTTGGAAATATTCCCAATACTATTATTGTTTACGCCTTCCACTTGGCGCAAGGTTTAGCGTTATGAAAGGTATTATTCTTATCAATGCATTCAGTGGGATAGGGGAGCACCAAGCAACGCGACTGCGCGAGGA
>JAFTZC010000075.1 GCA_017461065.1 Clostridia bacterium
GTTTATTCGCCGTTTTTTGCATAAAATAAAATTTTTTATGCGAGTTTTTTGCATATAATTAGGCGCGCAAGATTTTTAAGTAAACACGGCTCGGAGTGCGCGACAAAACTTTTGCATAAAACAAAAAAATAATGCAAACTCTCTTTTTTATCACTAAAAAGAATAAAAGTAAGGCGAGCCTTACTTTTACCTAAAAATTATTTTGTTCATATTTTGTTGCATATTTGGTAGCTACTGCTACCGATTTAACGATTATTATGGCACAAATCCTGCCCTGTGCGTTTTAGTAGTTTTTTCGACCAAGAAGATAATCTGCCGAAACGTCATAGATATCACATAACCTTTTGAGTTGCTCGTAATTACACTCAAAAATACCCTTTTCAAAACGCTGATAAACAGGTTGTGCAACTCCGAGCTTTGCCGCAACTGCCCTTTGAGAAATTCCAAGTTGCAATCTTAATTCTTTTAATTTTTCGCCAAGTTCTTCCTTTAACACAAATGCACCACCTAATTCATAATTATTAACACTTGACAATAGAATACACTTTATGTATAATTTAGTTAGCTTTGATACACTTTATGTATCTAACTTTTATGTTATGGAGGACAAAATAATGAAAAAAACTGTATTTTTGACAATTGCTATCGTCATTATGATAAGTAGTTTTTTCGTTTTGTCATCATGTGGTGAAGAAGAAACCATAACGGATTTCACAATTTCATATCATGATGCCAATGGATTACAATCAATCACGGTACAGAAGGGAAGCAGTTATAGCATAGACTATATCCCTGAAAAAGCCGGCCATACTTTTCTTGGTTGGTTTAATCAAGAAACCGGGGGCACACAATACGTTGGGGCAACCGGAGCTTGCATTTCACCATTCAACGATAGTCAAAACCTAACTCTTTTCCCACAATTTGCGCCAAAGAACTACACCTTGGTTTTAGATTATCAAGAAGCCGAAGTCACAGGCTCTCGCTCGTTTGAGGTTAAGTACAACGAATCCCTACCAAATCTACCTACCAATCTTACCGTTGACCACAAAGTCTTTAACGGTTGGTACACGGCGCCTAACGGCAAGGGAACACAAATTGCTGACAAATACGGCGTACTCCCAACAAAAAACAAGCTCAATGAAAGCAACTTTGACCTTTCAAACAATGATGCTATCGTAACTCTCTACGCATCTTTCGAGTTAGAAAAATATAACGTCACTCTATACTTTGACTCCAACGAGCCCGAAGAAATCAAGGCTGCATACGGCACAAAGATTACGGACATTATCTATGAAACACGCGTTAACGGACAAGCCGTTTTGACTTGGTCAAAGACAAGAAACGATACCTCTTTATCAAACGTGTTTACGGGTAAAATCACACAAGACGTGATTCTATATGCTACCGAATACGCACCCGTCATAAACTTCGATACAGATGGTGGCGAAGATTTACCACCCATTATTAATCGCGCAGGTACCAATATAGTATTACCAACACCCGTAAAAGAACTTTACCAATTTATTGGTTGGCAAAATAACAACGAAGATTATACATCAACAACCATGCCAAGCGAAAGCGTCACCCTTACTGCAAAATGGCAAGCAAAACTTATTTTCGATGAAAATGGTGGAGAAAAAGTTGATGATATTTCATTACCACAAGGCCAAAAGGTAACCCTACCCACCACAACCAAGTCCGGCTATATATTTGCCGGCTGGTATGATACAACCGGAAACGCCTATACCACAACGGCAATGCCCTCAGACAGTATAAAGCTAAAAGCAGGTTGGTATGCTATGAAAACCGAAACCATAGTATTAAAAGCAAAAGATGATGATGCCTCTTATACCGGCCTATACCAAGACTATCACAAAGGCCCCGAATCCACATGGAGAAGGGTCGTGGATCTGAGTGGAAAAATACCTGAAAATGGCGCTCGCATTACTTTTACCCTAAACTGGGATATGGGCTGTGGCCAAGATGCAACCAGGTATAACGCAGGATTCTATTTTTATGATAACACCGTTGTAAGCGATGCCAATTATCTCGGAAAATCATTGCACACCGTAGAGTCAACAAAATATAAAACCTATAGTACAACCCAAACCTTTGACCTACGTAGTAATACCTTATATCTTTGCTACTATGCTTATAGATATAATGATGGTGTAGGTAGTTATTATCGCGTTTACTTCCACAATATTTGGATAGAAGTAAGTTATGCCGATATTTCTACCCTATACATATAAAAGATTGATTGATACTAAAACATAAAACATAGCTAAAAAGGAGAACGATTATGAAGAAGCGAATTACTTTATTAATAGTTTGTTTGCTTTTGATTGGCACCATTTTCACCTTAGTGGCTTGCAATGAAGCTGAAGGGTTATATAAGCCTACCAATATCACTTATGACGGCACGTATATAACCTGGGATCCGGTTGCACTTGCAGAACACTACACGGTTCAAATCAATGGTGGTGAAGCGCAAAGAGTAAACACAAACCTATTCAGCTACGACTCCCAAGGTGCCGAGTTTGAAGCAGTTGTGTCTGCCGTAATCGGCAACCAATCGCTTGGTGAAACAATAAAGTTTATACCATTACAAACCATATCAAGCCTTGCCGTAGCAAACAACGGAGAAGTTTCCTGGAGCAGTATCCCCGAAGCAACTGCATACCTAATCCAAGTAAACGGAGAAACCCTACCTAGCCCCATAACGGACACTCGTTATCAAGCGCCCGTTGGTAACAGTCGCATAAAAATAAGACCTGTAGTCAGTGGAGATAATTCATATTATTCTCTTTGGAGTGCTGAAAAACAAGTTATGGTTAATAGCGCGCCCACCTCAATCAACTACGATGGAGAAACCATTACCTGGTTAGGCAATGCCTCAAAATACGAAGTTACCATTGCTGGTGTACCCCAAATCGTTACTGGAAATCGCTTGGTATACGCATCTGATAGAGTAGACTTTACCGCTCAAGTTAAAGCGCTTGGTGACTACACCTATTCCTATGACTCAGCAGTTGCGGAAGAAACCTTCCGTTTCCTCGCTCCGGCAACAGGATTTAGCATGTCTAACGGCGTTCTCAACTGGACAGCTGTCGAAAATGCCGAAGGCTACAAAATTCGTATTAACAACGTTATCCAAAATAAAACCACAACCGAAGCACAATACGATAAGCTAACCTCTGGCACTGCTCTTGCAGTAGAAATAATGCCCTATAACAACAGTGGCAAGTATTACTCACTTTGGTCCGAAACACAAGATATTTATATTTTGGATACTCCTGTAGTTGCTTGGAACTCCGACCTTGAATTAGATGGCCAAGCAAACAATAATTTCACGTGGAATGCCGTAAATGGTGCAATTGCATATAACGTAGAAGTTGATTACAATGGTGCGGTTACCAAAGAGACGTTCCCGGCAACCCAAATGGCATTTGCGCACGCCTACTCTCAAGTTGGCACCTACAAAATCCGTGTACAAGCAGTTGCAGACAACAACGAACGCTACGATTCAAAATTCAACAACGATATCATCGTTGAAAGATTAGAAGCGCCAAGAGCAAGCACCAATGATTATATCGTTAGTGATGCAAACAACGTTCAAGCAGGCTTTACTGTAAATTACACCTCGGTTGCAGGTGCAACGAGCTACCAGCTTTACAAGGACGGTGTTCTACTGGAAGGTAAATCTTCTACCGCTTTGGCTATAACCGATAACCACGTTATTGACGACGCAACGGCTGCCGAGCAACATTATACCTACCACGTAAGAAGCATGGGTGGTGTAAAAACCGTTTCTAATACTACTTACGTATATCTTCCTTGCCTAACTGCAGATGCTTTGTATTTTGATATAACCGTACTTGCAATGCCCACCAACGTCACTATGGCCGGCTTCAACGCTGAATGGTCAGCCGTGAATGGCGCAAACGGCTATGCGGTCAAATATGACGGCGATATCTTAAACTCAAACAACGTATCATACGATATGTCTATTTTGAGCGCAGGCTCGCACGACCTTTATATTTGCGCAAAGGGAAATGGAAGCAGCACTCTTTCTTCAAACTACACTGCTCCACTTACCATAACAAGACTTGATGCTCCTACTAACATCAAAATCTCATACGGCGACGGTGAAGGTCTGCTCGAATATAAAGATGTTTCTAACGCAAAAGGATATATGGTACACTTGGATCACAACTCACAATCTCTTGATAGCGATGCTTGGGATAATATGTACCAATATATTTCTGAAAACGGCACCGTGCTACATATGATTGCTGTAGCAAACTATTACAATGAGCTTGGAACCATTTACTACATGACTTCCGAAGCATCACCCACCCAACAATTTATACGCCTATCATCACCTACTTTCGCAGATGGTGCTTTTGCTAATAGTAAAGAACTTGTTTGGAATGCTCCACAAAATATTAATACGCAAGAATATACGCCAACCTACGAAGTATATGATGAAAGCGATACAATGCTTACCGGTGGTGTTCAAAATGCTACTAAGTTTAATATTGAGTATTTGCAAGGTGGTGCAACCTATACCTTCCGTGTAAAAGCCGTTGGCAACAATACCAAATATCTCGATAGCGAAAAATCTGTATCCATTTCTATTTACAAGCTATCCACTCCTACCCTATCCATCGTGGGGAACGACTATTCTTGGAATTCGGTTACTAATGCAAGTGCCTACGTTTTAGAAATTGATGGTGTTCGTGTAACAAACGATTTCCACGTATCCGGCTCAACCTATACGCATACGCCAAAATACACCTCCACTGGCAATCATACCGTAAAACTATATGCACTTGGCGATGGATATCAAACGATAAACAGCGATACTTTCAACTACACACAAGTTGTTAGCACGTGCATTTCGCCGGAAATCTCTTTCCGTTATTCAGATGAAACCGTGGTTAACGGTGGCTCAATCATCGTCAATATCACCACGCCATCGGAAAACTGCACTAAATACCAATATGAAATCGCAGGATCAAGTATTACGTCAGCAAATCTAACCGAATCAAAGGTTATAGAAAGCGCAGGTACTTATTATGTTAAAGTAAAGGCACTTGGTGGAACCATTGTCAACGACGTCTACTACCTTGATTCTGTATACGCAGGTGGATCAAGTGGATATTCTATAACGCTACTTTCTGCACCCACCCTTGCTTCTTTCTCAATCAATTCAGATGGTGCTGTCAAATGGGCCACAATCACGGGCTGTTCCGGTTACGATTACCAAATTTCATATAATGGTGAATCCTACACCTCTATAGCTCATACTGCTACCGCCTCATTGGATCCAATAAGCAATTTCCGCGATTATCGCACCATCAGCATTCGCGTAAGAGCCTGTGGTAATGGTACCAATACGATTACCTCTACTTGGATAGAATACACCTGGACCAACTCTGCTTTATGATAATTAATATTTTAATATCTTACCTGTTACAAATCGGCTTTACCATAGGCATAATAATTCTATTTGGTTATTTAATTGCTCTTTGTAACAAGCTATTTTACGCAAACTTTGGTGCCAAAAGCACCATCGTTTGCTATGTAACAGGCTTTATTGGCACACCAATACACGAGCTATCCCATGCACTCATGTGCGTAATTTTCGGGCACAAAATCAATGAAATAAAACTTTTTCAAATTAGTTCAAAAGATGGAACCTTAGGATATGTTAATCACTCTTACAACCCACGAAACATTTATCAATCAATAGGTACTTTCTTTATAGGCGTTGCGCCAATTCTCGTTATATCTTGCTTATTATATTTGCTACTATATCTCTTGTTACCAGACTTAACCGAAACCATACGATCAAGTATAACCAGTCTTGACTTGTCAACTGATTTTAAGGGAGTGTTCAGTTTGTTTAAAACAACTTTTGAGGGGCTTATCAGCAACACAAACAACTATAAACTTTGGATCTTTGTTGCAATCAGCATTACCCTTTCATTACATATGACTCTCAGTGGTGCTGATATCAATGGTGCAAAAAAAGGCTTGGTAATCATTATAATTCTAATGTTGATTGTAGACATAATTCTTGGGCTAATTAATATAGACCTATTAAGCCAATATACTTCGGGAATAATGTGGTTCTCAAACTACTTATTGTTGTTTTTAGGAACCGGGTTAACGTGCTCAATAATTGCATTAATTATATCCTACATTATCAAATACACAATATTAAAAAGAACGATTTAATTTAACAAGTGCTACAAACGTAGCACTTGTTTTTTCTTGTATACGTGTTTGCATTTTAAAAAACTATTTGTTCCCTTTTGATGGTTTCAAACGGAGCTTGCCCGACAAATAAAGTTCGTTTACGTATTCGCTAATAAACAGCGCAATGAAGATTACCAAAAATCCTATACCTACTTGTAGCGTTAGTTTCTCTTTGTATATTGCGATTGAGAATATTACGCCAAACACCGACTCCAAACTCATTATAAGAGATGCGCTACTCGTCTCGGTATGAGCCATACCCCAGGTCATTGCAACAAGGGCAAAAGCCGTACCCATTATCGTTAGATAGGCAAGTTTCCAAGTGGAGTCAAAGTCAAGGCTGATAGGTTCGTGCACTTCGGTGCAAAGATAAATGATAAGCATAATAAGCCCTGCGCTAACGAGCTCTATGGACGTAAACGTTATGCTATCCTTGCCCTTGCCGAATACTGCAATGAATATAATTTGGAGAGCAAAAAACACGCTACACACCAAAGTCATACCCTCGCCCATTAGGTTGAACGAAGTAAATCCGCCGTCAAAGGACACAAGCCCGATGCCTACGACACCAAGTATTGCCGCAACCACATTGAATACCGTAGGTGCTTTTTTCGTAATAGCCCACATCATAAACGGCACCATTACCGCGTAAGTCGCAGTCAAAAAGGCGTTATTGCCGGGAGTAGTGTGATTTAGCCCAATCGTTTGAGTTATGTATGCCGCCGCAAGCACAACGCCCGTTATACCGCCGCGCCATAGCATATCGGGAGTAAAAGTCTTCCATTTTTTAGGGAAGGCAACCCCTACCAATATTCCGCCAAGCAAAAACCTAACCGCCAAAATGAAGTACATCGGCAAACTATCTAGCGTATCTTTGAGCACGACGAAAGTGCTACCCCAAATTACGGTAGTAAAAAGCAACAATAATTTTGCAAGTAGCGATTTCTTCTTAACGGGTTCCATATAGATATTTTAACACACTTTGGAAGTTATACAAATCAAAACGAATATAAAATATTATAAATTAAAGCCTCCAAACGGAGGCTTTTTACTATTTGATATAAGTGGTTTTTATCTTGCCGTCTTCTATTTCGCGCAAGCTGTATCCTTCGTCTATTTCGCCAAGGGCTATTGCACAGCAAGGCACCATATCTTCATTGATGCCCATTTCCTTTTGAAGCTCCGGCATAGCACGCAATGCGCGCGGTGCACTCCAAATGTGACAAGCACCCACGCCGAGTGCAGTTGCGGCAACGGCCATATTGTGCACGACGATTGCAGCGTTGGAATAGTTGACGTTTGCGTGTACACCTTCATCCACTTCGGAGCAAACCAATATTACCGTCGGGGCGCCGTAGAAAGCTTTGTATCCCTCTCTATCCATAACTCTCGCCGTTTCTTGCTCCCACTTGTCAATTAGCTCCGCGTTGGTTATGACAATCAACTCCAACCTATCGTATCTCTTTAGGCCAATTGGGGAAGCGTAAGCGGATTTTAAAATTTCTTTTAGCGCTTCGTCCGTAATGCTTTTGCCGTTAAATTCACGTATCGATCTTCTTGAATATAGCGTTTCTAAGGTTTCCATATAACAACTCCTAATTTAATCTATTACAATTATATCACGATTGATTACAATTTCATATATTATAATATGAAAATTATAGATTATAATCGTCAAAAGGCTTTATCCTACGCCAAACGTTATGCCTTTAGCCGCAACGTAGCCTATCTCGACTTTAGCTCACTCGGCGGAGATTGCACCAACTTTTGCTCGCAATGTCTTTATGCAGGCGCTCGTCAAATGAACTATACCCCAACCTTTGGTTGGTATTATAATTCCGCCCTCGACCGCGCCCCTGCTTGGACGGGAGTCAACCCATTTTACAAATTCCTAACCGACAATATCGTCGTCAACCGCATCGGCACGGGGCTTGGTCCTTTTGGAGAAGAAAGTGACCTGCGCGACCTAAAGCTCGGCGATTTTATTCAACTCGGCGACGGCTCCACCTACTATCACTGCCTAATAATCGTAGGCTTCAAGGGAAGAATGCCACTCGTTGCATCTCACTCAATTGATAGCTATGAAAAACCCCTTGCCGAATATAACTACGCTCGAGCAAGGGGTATACGAATTTTGGGAGTTAGAGTATAGGCTAATCGTTAAACATATTTCTGTTTACTTCTTGCAGTTTGTAAATGAGCTCTTGACGCTTCTTTTGGCGCTTTGTGACTACGGCGCTTATTATCGCGACGATTACTATAAGCGCCGCAGTGCCTGCAACTATACCTATGATAGCACCGGAACTCAAAACTTCCGCAGTGCTTTCACTCTCATCCGTAGAAGTACTTTCATCTTCTGCTCCGCTACCTACGTTTCCTTCGCCGTCAGCCACCTCGTCTTGCCACCTTGCGGTTATCACTACGTCGCTTGCAGGCATAACAAAACTTTCAACGGCCGAGTATAATACGCCGTTTATCACCCAACCAAGGAATTCCTTGCCTTCTTGTTGCTCGGGCGCACTCGGAAGAATAATCTCTTTGCCAAACTCTGCGGTTAAAAAGTCGCCGTCTACTTCGCTCGGTAGCGTTATAATATAGCTCTCCACCTTATAATATACGGCAAGGGTTAGCACTTCGCCCTTTATCACGTTGCCGTCTTCGTCAACGACGTTACCGCTTATTACGCCTTTGAGCTTTTCATTTTCGTGCGCGTATCTATCGTGACCGACGTACTCGACGTTTGTGATATCTATGCTTGCGCCCGTCGTGCCGTAGTGCTTTTCGCTAACGCACTCATCGCCCACGTAACGATTGATTATATAAAGGGTGTTGGTCGACGGAGCTAAGCGCAAAGTAAAGGTAACGCTTTCAATATCGTCCGTCACGACGTATTCGACGTCGCTGATAACCTTGAGCGCACCGTCCTCCATAGTAACGCCATCGGTATATCCCACGAAATTATATCCGTAAACCAAGTAGTTTAAAGGCTGGCCTATACCAAACGGGACGCCGTATTTTACTTCCTTAGTTTCAGGCAAAGCCCCTTCATGCGGCAACTCGCAGTATAGAGTATCAACGTAGTTTACCATAATCGTTTTGCGTACGTAGTAGAACAAAACCACCGTATCTCCGCTCGGCGAAACGACGAAGTTTTCGATACTTTCTTCACTTTCCGTTAGCGTTGCCTTAGTAAAGCTGAATCCCTTCTTAACTTTTAGGTCGGAGTAGCTTATGCCACGAGTAACGTTTGCCGTGCCAAACACGAGCGCAACTTCCACGTTTTCATCGTCGTAGCCGCCGCTAAGATTTTCATAATAATGGCGAAATTCCACTCTTACGTCGTCACGCGCTACCATATTTACTTCGATAGCAATCGTTAGTTTCACAAGGTCGGGACTAAGCAAATCGTACGTTTGGGTGTCAGCTCCGTTTGAATAAATTTTAGTGCCGTCCGCAAGCGTCCATTCGCTTACTTTATACCCTTCCTTTGCAAATGGATTTTGAAGTGCAATTCTTATCGCAATACTGCCGTTTAGATTTCTTATTACTTCTACTTGGTTGCCTTCCGCTGAGTTTTCGCCATTTTTGAAAACAATCTTAGGTAGGACGAAACTCACTACTAAATCCTTGTAAACCTTATGGTAATTGCCACTATCGTCGTGCTCGTAAACGAGTGCGTTTTCAAAGGTCACAGTTTGGTTTTCTTCGCCACTCGCCACACTTGAAGAAGTTAGTAAATCACTTTCAACAATGCTCCATTTCTCACCAAGTGCGAGCTTGTTATATCTCATACCTATCGGTATAACGAAGCTATCCGCAATCGGGGTAGGCGTGGGCGTTGCCTTAAAGATAGTGAGCACCACTTTACGCGTTACGTTTTTGGTATTTTGGTCAAATCCCTCCACCGAACTATAGTCGTAATTTATTGTATCGTTTGGCGCAAATACCATATCGTATCCAACTTCATCGTTTGCGTTTGCTACGATACTTGGCTGTGCCCAACGGAACACTCCCATTTTATGCACGTAACCGTCAGTTTCCTTTTGATAGTTTGTGTCGTCAATCAGCACTTCGTCTTTAAGGGTTACGCTTTCGCTGTAGTCTCTCGACTCAAAAGTCGGGAAAACTATAATTGGAACGCTTGGTATAATTTTATATATCTTGCCATCAGGCACAAACTTTAGCGCATAATTTGAGTTTACGGGCGCTACGAATTCAACGCCGATATATGCGTATTCACCAACGACGTTACCACTCTCGCGGATATATCTAACTTTGATACTTTCAGCTCCTACGCCCGTAACGATAGTATCAACCAAGTTTTCGCTTTCTTCATATTCGCGAACGAAGTCTTGACCCGACAGCGCAATTTCGCGTGGCGTGATACTTGCATCAAAATACAAATCATACGCGTTGGACACGTATTCGTAGTTATCAAGACTTGCTCCGTCGTTAAACTCTATTTCGCCCACGATTAATACGACCTTACTTGCAATTACGTTTGCACTATCATAAAAAGCAGTATAACCCACCGACTTGATTTCTCCATCGATAGCGCCGGACATTGTAAAATCAACGGCATAGGTGAAGTTATAAAAAGTTGATTTCGTGCCGTCGTAAATCTTGCTTATATTCGGACTGCTCAATTTGATGGGAACAAGTTCTTTTTTGCCAATCGTAGCATCAAATTCCAAAGTCGAAAGGCTAAGACTATAGTTGAGATTGTTGATTTCAACACTCAGTACCACCTTACTCTCACCTACGCTCGCGACAGAATATTTTGCCGAGCACACGCACTCTATTTCTTCAAGCACTCCCACAAGCTCAAAGTCCACGCCACGCTCAAACGCATACGCTACGTCTGTCGTGCCGTCGTACTCTTTATTAAGGTTAGGTGAGCTTAGCTTTTTAAGGCTAACCGCCTTAGCACTAATCAAAGTATCGTAATTAAGAAGCGCGCCACTAAAAGTATAATTACTTGCGTCTGCTCCCGTTATTCCCTCAAACGTTACGGATAGCGTAGTATTGCCTACCTGCGCGCTAACGTATTCTGCAAACACGCTTTCAACAGCTACGTCATCACCAAGTACGATGCCGTCAAGCTGATAATGAACGTCCTTTGCAACGTCGCCCACAAAGGTCTTAGTTGTATCGTACGTTTTGCTTAGGTCGTAATCACCCTCAAGCTTTTGTACGGATATTTCCTTTGCGCTAATAACAACCGATACGTATTCGCTCGCTACCTTTTTACCAAGTCCGCTTGACGGGTGCTCCGCCGTTAGTTCAAGCATATATTCGCTGCTTTCCACGTTACAAAAAGCAATACCGTCTTGGGTGCTAACAACGTCCAAAGAACCTTTCTTATACCATTTATAATCAAAGCTCA
>JAFTZC010000007.1 GCA_017461065.1 Clostridia bacterium
CAAGGAGTACAGCAACCCTTTGGGGGATTATTATTTGCCTTGTCTTTCATCCAAACTAACGCGTTTTTATACGCTAAAGAAGTTTTGGGAGAGTCAAAAACATACACTTTACTTCTTCTACACTTGCCAATAATTCTTATTTTCAAACTTATTTTGGCGAAATACTTCACAAACAACAATCCCCTTCAGGGCGCAGTACAAGGAGTACAGCAACCCCTTGGGGGATTATTATTTGCCTTGTCTTTCATCCAAACTAACGCGTTTTTATACGCTAAAGAAGTTTTGGGAGAGTCAAAAACATACACTTTACTTCTTCTCCACTTACCAACAATTCTTATTTGCAAACTAACGCGTTGTTAAGGTAAAATGCCTTAGATATATGGTATATTGACATAATATTGATTTTGTGTTAGTATCAGTTTGTAAATAGTATTTGGAGATTAAAGATGGCTAATATAAAGGATAGCTATTTCAAAAAAGCGATTTTATGCTTGCTTGCGTTAGTTATGAACGTAAGTGGTATTTTTATGCTATCAGGATGTAATAATAAATCGAATTCGGTAAATATTACTGATTTTTGGGAATATAACGTTAAATTTCAAGGCGAAATAATTGAGTGGCAACCACAATTTGCAGATAACGTTGAACCCTTATATTATACCTATTTATCGTTCCATAACGGAGAACAGGTGTTGGATGAAAATATGCCCAAAGACAGGGTGCTAATCTTCAATACCGAAAAAGAGTATAGTGCAATATTTACAAACAAGGTGAACGTTAACTTTAGCACAGATACGTTAGTGATATCAACTTTTACCACGAGCTATCCCGTATCAAATTGGAGACTCAAAAAACTTTATAAATCAGATGAGCAACTAAACGTAACTTTCGTTAGATATAGACAAAAAGGCGTTGATGATGCTACAAGGCCTATTCAAAAATGGATAGCAGTAAAAATGAGCAAGCAAAACGCAAGTTCAACTAAGCTTACCATAGAGACAAGGACTGTATAGAAAACTCATTCTTTAGCGAAACACAAAAAAGATTACGCAATAAAAACGAGCAAGTTTAGATGAAGAGCGACGTAAAAGATAAAAACCCATTGGGTTGCTGTAGTAGACCTACTGCGCCCAATGGGTTTTTGTGTTTTGCTATGCTATTCGCTAAAATCGCTCGTTTTTTCACCATTCTTTGGCACCATCATGTTTCACATCATCATAAAACTCAAAATATCTGCGCTTAGCTTCGGCAAGAGCACGCTCACGAGCGCGCTTTTTGGCGAGTTCTTCCTTGGTGAGAACTTTCTTTTGTGGTTGTGGAGTAGCTTGAATATCTTTCTTTTCTTCCATAACTATCTTGGCAAAATGATTTTTGGTTCTTTGTAATTCTTTTTGTAAAGAATACACTTGCTACCGATTGCGGCAACGGGTTCTGCTCCGGTTGCTTCGGCAAGCTCTGCTACTGCCAACTTTGCATCGTAATCGGAGTTGCGGAGCACGGTAATCTTGATAAGCTCGCGTGCTTCAAGTGCCTTGCTGATTTCAGCTGCCATAACGTCGGTGATGCCACCCTTTCCTACTTGGAAAATGGGTTCTATATTGGTAGCAAGAGATTTTAGATAACTTCTTTGCTTGCTTGTTAACATATTTCCTCCTCTATTTCAAACTCCCTTAGAGTTTCCTTATAATCGCGATATTTGTTTATAACCCCAATGTGTGGGCGTGCCTTGGATGCAACAAGGTGCTTTTCGCAGTCGGCCTTGCTTTCCCAGAGTTCTTCAAAAACAACCTTGAGCGCGCTCTTTTGCCTATAAACCACGCAGTTGAAGTATAAGTTTCCTTCGTCACCTTTGCTTGCCTTGGCGTGTTCTCTGCAAGCCAATTCAAATTCGGCTCTTGCCTTTTCATCCTTACTTAGGCATAGACTCTTTATTTTTAGTAGATACATATTAGCACCTCTTGATTAAGCGTAGATAGAACTCAACGCACTCGTATATACCCTTAAAGGTAATACGCTCGTTGTGGCCGTGGATGGTTTTGCGCTCATCGGAGCTCATTGATTGAGCGCTAAAGCGATATACCTTGTCTGAAATTCTGCCGTAGTGTTGCGAGTCGGAACAAGCAAACATAAGATATGGCGTTACTACTGCATCGGGGAAGGTTTCGCCTACTGCTGCCTTTACGATTTCGAATTCTTCGCAGTCGGTGCGCGATACTACGGAGGGATTGTTGCCACTAACTACGGTTAGCTCTACCCTATCGTCGTCGATAACCTTTTTGACGTACTCAACGGTGGACTCGATGGTTTCACCCGTCATAATACGGAAGTTAGAAAGCATTTCAGCTTGAGCAGGGAGCACGTTGCGTCCGTTGGAGCCCTTCATTTGGGTGAACGCGCAGGTGGTACGCATAAGAGCGTTGATTTCGCCACCGCCCATTTTGCCTATCAATGCAAGCACGGGCTTAAATAGCCACATATTTGCAAAAATCAGACGATATACAAAGGTAGAACGTCTGCCCAACGTATCAAACAAAGCAAGTGCAGGAGCGGTGAAGTTTGCCTTGAAGGGCTTTGCTTCCAACTTACAGCAAGCCTTGGAAAGTATACCTATTGGAGTGCGTGCAGGGGGAGCTGATGCGTGTCCGCCCTTGGATTTTACGGTATAAGCCAAATTGAGCATACCCTTTTCGGCGATACCTATAACGGCAACCCTATCCTTTACGCCGGGGAATACCTTTTCGACTACTGCGCCACCTTCGTCGACTACGAGTTGGACGTTTGTGCCGTTCTTTTCAAACCAATCTACGATTGCAGGACAGGTTGGTCCCGAAATTTCTTCGTCACCTGCAAAGCAAAGGTATATATCGTTTCTTGGTACGTAGCCCTCTTTGATGAGTTGCTCGGCAGCTTGCATACAACCGTTCAAGGTGGACTTAGTGTCAAGCGTTCCTCTGCCCCAAAGCGTTTCGCCCTCGATGATGCCGTCAAACGGTGCCTTGTCCCAACCACTCTCGTCAACTTCAACGACGTCAAAGTGGGACATAAGGACGGTTGCCTTAGAACTATCTTCGCCCTTCCAGCAGAATACTATACCACGTCTGCCGACGTTTTCCTTTTTGCAAGCAGCGTGAACGGCGGGGAACATCTCGGCAAGCTTACTTTCAAACTTTTGGAACTCGGCGTCGTCTTCGAGCGCAAAGTCGTTGTATGAAATGGTCTTGCAGGTTACCATCTCACGTAGGTCACGTACGGCTTTTTCCTTGTCGAACTCAACGGGCTCGATAACCTTTTCGACCTTAGCTTCGGGCTTAAAGCGCAAAGCACGGATAAGACATATAATCAAAATTAAAGTAATCATAATGCACCTCTTGTGTAATATGATAACACTAAAACAACTATTTTTCAAGTTGTAATGCGCGCGTAATAAAGTGAATTGATAAAAACTATGCCTCGTATACGTTGCTCGTTAACTTTACGCTAATCTCATCTTGATAAGTAAAGTATTGGCTATCCCCTAATATCTTAACCCGAACGCAAATGGTAAGACCATCATGTAAAGAAGTGCAAGTCAAAATACTGCCTTCCATTGAAGCCGCTTCGTATATCGTTGTGCCTTCTTCCATAATAATGTATTGGGCTTCTTTTAATACTTCGTCGGCATTTTCGTCTTCACTCGTTACATAATAGGATAAATCTATGTCAACAAAGGAATTAGATAAACTAAACGGCAATAAAACCTCTTTTTTCACTTGAACGGCGTGAGATTTCTTGATATCTATTTTTTTAATCAGAGCTCCACCTTCGACATCGTCTAACACAACGTGTTCCTTAGGCTCTGCGTAAAGGCAAAACGATCTACCTAAAATTTTGTCTTTTGCTTCCACCTTAGGGATTTGTGCGCTGACAAACCTTAATGTATTGAGGTCATTAGAGTAATATTTATTCCCTTCTTTTTTAATTTTTGCGAGAAAATCGTCGTCTGTTAAATCAACGATAACGTCTTCTTCTTGTAACTCATAGAAATATAAATCAAAGTACGTGGTATCTATCATGTCAAAATAGGTTGAATATAAATATACGTCACTCTTTGCATCGTAATTAAATTCAACTGCAACGCTATCATCAATCAATTTAACGTTCTTGTTAATAGTGATGGGGTACGGCATTGTTGCGAAAACTTCATAACTCCAACTTAGACTTTGACCAAGATATCTATCAACCTTGACTTCCATTGTATTGCCATTCATCTCGGCAAAGCAAACGTTGGGATTATTTAGCAATTCCACGCTCATTTGATAATCACCAAACGTGGTTGGCATTTCAAGCCCATCAATGCCCGTATAATCCACGTTGAATAGATTTATATTATATTTCAGCTTTTCGTAAACAAAACGCTTGAGTTCGTCTTGTTGTTCAAGTGCCAAACCATTCGGCGATATCGTGGCATCATAAATTAAACTTTGAATAGGCTTAACGTTAGTGTCAAGATATATGGAGTATTTTTCCACGTCTATTTCAACTCTAAATAAATCATTCAAATTAGAATACCCGGCAAGTGTTGCCCTTTCGCTTACGTTGACGCCGTTTTGATTTACCGATACTAAAATGACAGCTTTTATGGACAACGCGGTACTGAATTCTTCTATCATAGTGTAATCTACAAATCTAACCTTGTTACTCGGTACCTCGGTTGAAGTGCCAAAAATATACCACTTATCGTCCACATAATCTACAACGTAATATTTGTCTTCGTTCTTATAAGCGTGCACTTTTAGGGTTTCACCACTCATTGAAGACAACGAGTTCTTGGTCCACTTAGCACCATCAAAGCTATTGATGGTAACATAATAACCCTTGTTTGACTCAAGCACCGTATCTATATGAAAAACGTTTGCAAGGTTCATTAACGTATTTTCTCTGAAAATGTTAACGTCGTTAAATCGGATAGCAACTTTTTCATAATCTTTTACGGGAGTTGCGTAATCCCGTTCAAAAAGCTTATAGTGATCAAAAGTAGCTATACCTTTTGAATATACGCTGATATCTTTTGAGATTACGTTAATTTTAATGGGCTCGGAAACGCCTTCCTTGTAGTATTCGGACTCGCCATACTTAGCAAAAACCAAATATTTACCAGGTTTTAGATACGTTCCGTTTTCATTTAGGAACTTAGTTCCTTTTACTTCACCTATGGTGGCATATCGGAAAAATTGATCGTTTAGCAAATATTCACCATTATCGTAAGTGATAATGAATGTAAAATCTTCGGGCAACATACCCTCTGCCTGAGCCTTGAAAAAATAATGTGGCCTATCGAAATAATATTCTTGTGCAAAATTAATTTCGTAATAATCTTTTCCGCTTTCAAGGGTCGCAACGCTCGACGTCGAAGAGCCTACTTCATCGTAATGATATATGTCAAAATCAACCACCCTTTTACCTTTGAGAATGTCTACCGTTAAATCCGCAGTAAAATTCTGGATGTTCGAAAAAAATCTTATCTTATAAGTTCCCGGAATGTTCTGCTCCGTTTCTCCGTTGGTAAGAAAATCGTGGTTTACTTCACTTTCTACGTAATAATTGCTTTTAGGGTCAATTACCAAAGATTTATAGCTAAATTCATTATTTTCTATTAGCATTCTTTTGCCATCGGAATAAACGTAATAAACGCTTACATCGTCCATTGTAAAGGCTTCGTTGTTGTCAAGGATATTGTCCCACTCGCACGAGTAATAGTTTGGGGTTTTTGAGTCCAATACAAAAACTTCTATGCCAACCACGGCTAAGGGCTCCTCCTTTTCGCCACAAGCCAATAAGCCAAACACACAAAATAGCAATATTAAAACCGCCAACCAAAATCGTCTATTATTCATTTCCCCTACCCATTGAAAAATTGTACGTATACGTACAATAACCAAAATAATTATAGTACGCGCCCTTTGTTCTGTCAATCAAAAAGCACTTTCAAACAGAAGTGTTTTTTGACTACGTTTATACTGTCACCAAAAAACCTTTAGCGTATAAAATGCGACGGTTTAGATGCAAGACAAGGAAAAGGAAAAGGAACGCAAAATGCGTTCCTTTTTATAGGATTTTTATAGCTTAGGCGCTGTTGCGCCTAAGGAATGCTGTACTTGGCATACTGCGCCCGACGGGTTTTCTTGTTTTACGAAGTATTTCGCTAAAATGTCACGTGCCAAACGCGTTAGTTTGGATGAAAGACGAGCAAATAATAATCCCCCGAAGGGTTGTTGTACTTGGCGTACTGCGCCCTGACGGGGGATCGTTGTTTGTGAAGTTTTTCGCCAAAATAACGTGTTTTATTTACCAAGGAGGGCCATCACACCATTAATAATTAGAACTACGCCGATTACGATAAAAATCCAATCGACCAAAACCCACTTTGCAACGATTAGGAAAATGCCTACGATAAGGGTGATGATGGGCTTAATGAGAGCAATCCAACCTGCTTTTTTGAAGTTCTTTAGCACCATAATGATTTGGTAAATTGCGTAAATGCTTAGGCCGATACCGAGCACGAGAAGTGCGATATCAAGAATGGTCCAGCCACATACGATAACGGCTATACCGAGAATAATTTCAATAGCTGCGTTTACGTAAAGCTTCTTTACGATATCGTAAATACCGAGTGCGATTAGCACTACGCCAACGATGGTGAGTAGAACGTTAATCATACCTGCACGGAATATGCAGAATAGAATACCGAGTACGATGAGCGCGATTGCGTTGATAACCGCTTGATTATTGAGTGTTTTCTTTGCCATAATGACTCCTAACTAATATACGTTGTTTTTGATAAAAAAGTTATAAAACTTTTTCTTATTTTTTGCAAGTGTTTACGTTAAAAAACTACTTGAGTAATTTTACAAGCACAGCCTTTTGAGCGTGCATTCTGTTTTCGGCTTCTTCAAAGATTTCGTTTGCGTGCTCCTCCAAAACCTTTGCGGTGATTTCTTCTTCGCGGTGGGCAGGGAGGCAGTGTAGCACCATTGCACCGGGGTTGGTTACGCTCATAAGAGCGTCGTTTACTTGGAAGCCTTCGAATGCTTTTCTGCGGATTTGGGCTTCGCCTTCTTGTCCCATAGATGCCCATACGTCGGTGTATACGACGTCAGCACCTTGAGCTGCTTCTAAAGGACTATCGGTAATGGTTAGCTTGCCTTCGGCGTATCCCCACTTGACGATGTCGGCATCGGGCTCGTATCCCTTAGGACAAGCGATAGCCACGCTCATACCAACCTTGATGCAACCTACGATAAGGCTGTTTGCCATATTGTTGCCGTCCCCTATGAACGCAAGCTTTAGTCCTTCAAGTTTACCTTTGAATTCACGGATAGTTTGAAGGTCGGCAAGCACTTGGCAAGGGTGGCAATAGTCGGTTAGTCCGTTGATGATTGGAATCGAGCCGTACTCTGCAAGCTTTTCAACGTCGTCTTGCTTGAAGGTTCTAATCATTATGCCGTCCAAGAATCTGCTGAGTACTCTTGCGGTATCTTCGATAGGCTCGCCCCTACCGATTTGAAGGTCGTTGCCGGAAAGGAACAACGCATTACCACCGAGTTGATACATACCAACTTCAAAAGATACTCTCGTACGGGTAGACGCCTTGGTAAAAATCATACCCAAGGTCTTGCCTTTTAGGTGGTGGTGCTCGATACCCTTTTTGTTTTCGTCCTTTAGAGTATCTGCCAAATCCAATATTTCTATAATTTGTTCACTTGATAAATCGCTGAGCTTAAGTAAATGTTTCATTAGTCCTCCTTGCAAAACAACGTGCCGATACCTTTGTCGGAAAGCACTTCTATTAAGATTGCGTGTGGCACTCTGCCGTCAATGATAAATACGTTTTTGACGCCAAGCTCCACGGCTTCGATACAGCACTCTACTTTTGGTATCATACCACCCGAAATTATGCCTTCGGCTTTGAGCGCGTCCACTTCGTGGATTTTGATTTCGGGTATAAGCGTGCTTTCATCCTTGGGGTCACGCAGTACGCCTTTGGTTGCAGTCATATTGATGAGTGAATATGCACCGAGCGCACCTGCAATTCTACTTGCCGCAGTATCGGCGTTGATATTATATACCTTACCCGTTTGGTCGTAACCAATGGTGGATATAACCGGGATATAACCTGCATTCAAAGAGTCGAGTATGGGCTTGGGGTTAATAGAAACTATGTCGCCTACGTATCCGAGCTCGGGGTCTTTGACCTTGGCCTTAATCATACCGCCGTCTACGCCGCATAGTCCGAGCGCCGTGCCGCCTACCGCTTCAACCGATGCAACAAGGTCTTTGTTTACCTTGCCTGCAAGTACCATTTGTACTACGCTCATTTGCTCGTCGTCGGTTACGCGTAGACCGTTCAAGCGCTTGGTCTCGATGTGCATTCTATCCAAAACCGCGTCGATTTCGGGTCCACCGCCGTGTACCAAAACCACCTTGATTCCTACTTGTGCAAGTAGCACTAAATCACGCATAGTGGATAGCTTTTGCTCGTTGCTCGTCATAGCGTTGCCACCAAACTTAACTACCAAAATCTTGTCGTTGTAGCGTTGAATGTACGGTAAAGCTTGAACGAGTATATCTGCTTTTTCTTGATTGCTTAAGTTCATTTTATCTCCTTAGGTGCGATAATCTCCATTGATTTTTACGTACTCATACGTAAGGTCACAACCCCACGCAGTAGCTTTATAGTTGCCTGCGTTAAGGTCGATTTTTATGATGATTTCACTTTCTAAAAGTATTTCTTTTGCCTTTTCTTCCGAGAACTCTACGCCCTTTCCGTCCTTGCAAACTGCTATCTCGCCCTTGGCGGATTGGAAAGATACGTCTATCTTGTTTACGTCAACGTTTGCGCCGCTATAGCCTATTGCGCAAAGCACTCTGCCCCAATTTGCATCAGCACCAAACATAGCTGCTTTAAATAGCGAACTCGTAATTACGCTCTTAGCAACCGTCTTGGCTATTTTTTTACTTTGGGCACCCGTTACTTGGCACTCAAGGAGCTTAGATGCGCCTTCGCCGTCGCCTGCAATCTTTTTGGATAGAGTTGTTGAAACAAGGTTGAACATCTTTTTGAAGGTCTTATAATCCTTGTTTTCCGTCTCAATCATAGTATTGCCGGCCTTACCGGAAGCAAGGATGGAAAGCATATCGTTGGTCGAAGTATCGCCGTCAACCGATATCATATTGAAGCTATCCTTGACGTCGGCCTTGACTATCTTAGATAGCATTTCGGGTGAGATTGCAACGTCGGTGGTCATAAACACGAGCATCGTTGCCATATTGGGGTGTATCATACCCGAGCCCTTTGCGATACCTGCAATTACGCACTCTTTGCCGTCAAGGGTGAACTTCACGGCGATTTCTTTTTTGACGGTGTCGGTGGTCATAATTGCTTCGGCAGCACTCTTGCTGTCGTCGCCAAGAGATGCAACCAAGTTCTCCATTCCGTTTGCAATGGGAGTGATGTCCAAAGGTTGACCGATAACGCCCGTCGATGCAACGATAACGTCAGCGGCGCTAATGCCCGTATGTTTTTCGACGAGAGCGCACATTTTCTCAGCAATTTCTATGCCGTTTGCGTTACAAGTGTTAGCGTTGCCCGAGTTACATATTACTGCTTGAGCGTATCCGTTTTTAAGATTCTTCTCGGTGACGATAAGGGGTGCGCCCTTTACCAAATTTTGTGTATATACAGCCGCTGCCGAGCAAACGTCGTCAGCAACTATTAAAGCTAAGTCTTTTTTAAGTTTGTTCTTGCGAATACCGGCGTGTATTCCGCTTGCCTTGAAACCTTTTGGGGCTGTAATACCGCCTAAGATATACTCGTATTTCATAGAGTTAGTCCCTCCGTTTCCTTTTGTCCCGTGATTATATTGAAGTTTTGAATAGCAGCACCGCTTGCGCCTTTGCCGAGATTGTCAAATAGTGAAACAAGCACTACACGCTCGTCGTTACCTGAAACACCTACTTCCATAGTATCTTTGTTTTCAAGAGCCTTTGCCGAGATAAAACTTTCTTCAAAGTCCACCGCCTTGACGAGCTCTTTGCCGGCATAAAAATCTTTGTATAGCTCTTTGAGTTGCGCAAGCGTTTTTACGCCGCTTAGCATTTCCATTTCGAGTGGTACGACCACTTCCATACCGCTATAAAAATCACCTACTATGGGCATAAACGATACTTTTTTGGTTAGTCCCGTGATAAAACTCATTTCGGGAAGATGCTTGTGTGCTTGGCTTAGTCCGTACATTCTCGGTGCGCCGAGCAAGGTATCTCTGTTTTCGTCTTCATAGTCGGCAATCATCTTTTTGCCACCACCCGAGTAGCCCGTGAGTGAAGTGCAGCTGAGATAACTATCCTTTGAAAGCACGCCCTCTTTGATTAGCGGATACACGAGCGAAATAAATCCACTTGCGTGACAACCGGGGTTGGCAATGCGGTTGCTGTTTTTAATTTTGTCGTAAAAATCTTTGCCGAGTTCGGGGAATCCGTACGCCCAATCGGGGTTGACACGGTGAGCCGTCGACGCGTCGATTATCTTTGCGTTCTCACTTGCAAGCGATACCGCTTCGATAGCAGCTTGGTCGGGTAGGCACAAGAAGGTGACGTCGGCTGAGTTTATGTATTCTTGTCTCCACTTGGCGTCCTTCCTATGCTCGTCAGGAATGGTAAGAAGTTCCACGTCTTTCCTTGAAGATAGCCTATCCTTTATCCTTAGTCCCGTCGTACCGACGGCGCCGTCAATATAGACTTTAGTCATTCAAAAAACTCTCCACTATGCTTAGTTGTTTTTCAACTGCGCTCTTACTCGGTGCGCCCTCTGAAGTACGTTTATTTAGGCAAGTGAGCATATCGATTGCTTCATAAATATCTTCTTCAAACAGGTCGCTCATCTTTTTGTATTCTTGTAGTTCAAGTTGGTTTAGCGTGATACCCTTGCTTACGCAAAGTGCAACGAGTTGACCGCTGATTTTGTACGCTTCCCTAAACGGCATACCCTTTTTTGCAAGATAGTCGGCGCAGTCGGTTGCGTTGATGAAACCCTTTTCGCCCGCCTTTGCCATATTCTCTTTTAGTACGGTCATAGTTTTTAGCATAGGTGCAAAAACTTTTAGGCAAATGAGTGCGGTTTCTACGCTATCGAATATTGCTTCCTTGTCTTCTTGCATATCCTTGTTGTACGCAAGCGGAATGCCCTTGAGTAAAGTTAGTAGCGTGATAAGGTTGCCGTATGCCCTACCCGTCTTGCCCCTTACGAGCTCTGCGATATCGGGGTTCTTCTTTTGTGGCATTATGGACGAGCCAGTTGAGTAGCTGTCGTCAAGCTCGATGAACTTGAATTCCCACGAACTCCACAAAATGATTTCTTCCGAAAACCTTGATAGGTGCATCATAATTAAAGCAATATCACTTGCGAGCTCTACGCAAAAGTCCCTATCCGAAACACCGTCCATACTGTTGAATACGGGTGCGGTGAAACCAAGTTTGCTTGCTGTAAAAGCCCTATCTATATTATAAGTAGTGCCTGCCAAAGCGCAGCTTCCGATTGGACAGAAGTTGAGCCTTTTTTGCGTGTCGGCGAGCCTATCGTAGTCACGCATAAACATTGCGCTGTAGGCAAGTAGATGGTGTGCGAGCGTTACGGGCTGAGCGCGTTGAAGGTGAGTGTAGCCGGGCATTACGGAGTCGGTGTTTTCACTTGCGACTTCGTAAATAACGCCGATTAGGTTCTTGAGCTCGTCCATTAGGCTGCCCGTCTTTTCCCTTAGGTATAGCCTTACGTCAAGTGCAACTTGGTCGTTGCGGCTACGTGCCGTGTGTAGTTTTTTGCCGGCTACGGGATAACGTTTGGTGAGCTCGCCTTCGATAAACATATGTATGTCTTCGGCGTTCATATCAATTTTAAGAGCGCCCGAAGTTATATCGTCTCTAATGGAGCAAAGGCCGTCGACTATGTCTTGATAGTCGCTCTCGGTTATGATGCCTTGTTTGCATAGCATTTCTGCGTGAGCAAGACTCCCTTCAACGTCTTGCTTGTACATAAGGGAGTCTACTTTTATAGATTGATTAAACTCGTTTACAAGTGCATCAAGTTCTTTTGAAAACCTTGCACCCCATAGATTTTGTGCCATATATTATTTTGATTCTCCGTTCTTTTTGTCCATTAGTGCCTTTACGGTTAGTGGTAGACCGAATAGGTTGATGAAGCCTGCTGAATCCTTTTGGTCGTATACGTCGTCTTCGTCGAAGGTAGCAAATTCGGGGTTGTAGAGAGAGTACTTAGAAGTGGTACCTGCGTTGATGATGTTGCCCTTGTAGAGTTTGAGCTTTACGTCGCCGGTAACGTTTTCTTGGGTCTTTTCAACGAATGCGCTAAGAGCTTCACGGAGTGGGGTGAACCACTTGCCGAAGTATACGAGCTCGCCGAATTGTTGTGCAACGAGTGCTTTGTAGTGGGAAGTATCTCTATCCAAGCAAAGGGTTTCGAGAACTTCGTGTGCACGATATAGAATGGTGCCGCCGGGAGTTTCATAAACGCCACGTGACTTCATACCAACGAGTCTGTTTTCGCAGATGTCTGCAAGACCGATACCGTTTTCACCGCCGAGCTTGTTGAGCTTTTCGATTAGAGCAACGGGGCTAAGCTTTTCGCCGTCGATTGCAACCGGAATACCCTTTTCAAAACTGATAGTTACGTAGGTGGGCTTATCGGGAGCCATAAAGGGTGATACGCCCATTTCAAGGAAGCCTTCCTTATCATACATTGGCTCGTTTGCAGGGTCTTCAAGGTCAAGACCTTCGTGTGAAAGGTGCCACAAGTTCTTATCCTTTGAATAGTTGGTTTCGCGATTAATCTTGAGTGGGATGTTGTGAGCTTCTGCGTACTCAATTTCTTCTTCACGAGATTTGATGTCCCAAATTCTCCAAGGAGCGATAATCTTCATTTCGGGAGCGAAAGCCTTGATGGTTAGCTCAAAACGAACTTGGTCGTTGCCCTTACCGGTACAGCCGTGGCAGATTGCGTCTGCACCTTCGGCCTTAGCGATATCAACGATAGCTTTTGCAATGATAGGACGAGCAAACGAAGTGCCGAGTAGATAGTCGCCTTCGTATTTTGCGCCTGCTTGCATAGTAGGATATACGTAATCGGTGATGAATTCTTCTTTAAGGTCGCATATATATAGTTTAGATGCGCCCGTAGCGATAGCCTTTTCTTCAAGGCCATCGAGCTCGGTGCCTTGACCTACGTCGCCCGATACTGCGATAATTTCGGGATTATCATAGTTTTCTTTGAGCCAAGGAATGATGATAGAAGTATCAAGACCGCCTGAATATGCTAAAACGATTTTCTTTATTTTCTTAGACATTTTTTTGCCTCCGTCTACGTGTTTTTTTTGATTATGCAACGATTATAAAATATTAAAATGTATAAAGCAAGCGTTTATTCGCCGTTTTTTGCATAAAATAAAATTTTTTATGCGAGTTTTTTGCATATAATTAGGCGCGCAAGATTTTTAAGTAAACACGGCTCGGAGTGCGCGACAAAACTTTTGCATAAAACAAAAAAATAATGCAAACTC
>JAFTZC010000076.1 GCA_017461065.1 Clostridia bacterium
CGGAAACGCGTCGTGTCCCGAAGGAACTACTAACTACGAGCTTGCTTTCCAAGCAGGCAAGGCAATCATCGACCACGGATATAGGTTGCAATGCGGTGGCTTGCACGGAGCTATGCTTGCCGCTTGCAAGGGAGCAAAAAGTTCAAAAAACTATCAAGCAGGCGATATAATAGGCATACTTCCGTCGTTTGACCCAACGACTGCAAACGAATACGTAGATATTGCTATACCTACTGGATTGGATATGTATCGTAACGTTATCGTTGCTTCTGCCGATGCCGTCATAGTAGTCGGCGGTGGCTCGGGAACGCTTGCCGAAGCTGCAACCGCTTGGGCACTAAAGCGTCTTATGGTAGCTTTTTCTAACGCCGAAGGCTGGAGCGCTAAGCTTGCAGGTACGCGCGTTGATGATAGAAATCGTTATCCAAACGTGCCCGAAGACAAGGTATATCCTTGCACGAGTGGTGAAGAAGCTTTGGCTATCATCGATAAGTATATTGATACCTACGTAACCTATCACGACGGAATTCCGCCAAAACTATAATAGTCTTGGGTGTAAAAAATAAAATAAACCCTTGAAAAACGATTTATTATAGTATATAATAATTATAACTATGGTTATAAGCGCTCCTTTTAGGGCGCGAAGGAAAGCGTATGCGTAATTTAGCAGAACAAAAAAAGATAGTCACACCTTTGATTTGGTTCGTATTTTTGGCAATAATTTACGTTGTCATTATCGGCGTGCTTTTCCTAAACGTAATTAACCCTGATATAACCATAGCAGGATATCGTCTATACGACTTTAATGAAGAGGTCGAAAAGGTCGACCTATACGACGTTGACGACGGCGAATACGTACATTATATCGAAAAGGGAAGCAAGGTTTTGGTCAAGGAAATCGACGTTGACGACCTAAAAAAGAACGACGTATTTGCTTTCTATACGAAGGATGCAAGCGAAGTTATCGTTATCACCCAAATTTACGTTGACCACTACACCGACATCGACGGCGAAACTCGTATTTTCCGTACTCATGATTTGGATAACACCGACCCTAAGTCTTACTCCATCGAAGCAGGCAGACTTATGGGTACCGTCGTTACCGCAATTCCCGTGCTTGGTTTAGTTACTGCATATCTTACTTCAAGCGCAGCGCTAATGTATGCGGTTATCGTAGTGCTTGCACTCTTTATGCTTGGTATTCCACTTGTAGTATTTGGTCTTCGCCTTAAAGCAAGGACGATTGGTTCTCCATTCCCCGAAGGCGTAAACGTCAACAAGCTAAAGACCGAAAACCTTTATATCTACGAGAACATCCGTGCATTTATCGCATCAAGCGGAATGACTATTGAGAACGGATACGATTGTGACCTTATTTATATGGGTGACGTATTGTTCGGCGTATTGCATTGCACCAATGGCAATATGTACGTAAATATCAACAAGAATTTCCAACGCTACGACAACAAGATTGACCGCTCAGGCTATATTTGCATACCACACGCCGGCAATCTTGAGTCGGCTAAAAAGCGTATCAACTCCATTTACAGAGCTTACTTTATGGATATGAAGAACAAGCCCGTAAGGAAGCCAAGACCCCAAGGGGCAAAGGCAAAACGCAAATAGGTTTTTTACGCCCGATAGCTTGCTGTCGGGCTTTTTTGTTTCAATCACAAAGTTCCAAACATAAAAATTAACGTTTATTCTATATCTATATTGGAGGCGGATATATGAAGAAATTTAGCGTTTTAATCGCAGTTCTTGCCATAGCAGTAGTGCTTGGTGTAGGCGTAGCCGCTATTTTTGGCGAAGAAAGCGACAATGGTATGCGCTTGATAGTGCCTGAAGATTGGGAGCTTGAAGTAGGCGACTCACGTACGGTAGACTATATTTTTGATAGCGACGCAGTTACAAATCGCATTCTAACTTGGAGCACTTCCGATGAAGAAATCGCGATAGTAGACAAGTGGGGCAGAGTTACTGCCGTTGGCGTGGGCAAGGTAAAAATTACCGCTCAAACTTCAGACGGCTTATATGCACACGCAAAGCTAAATGCCGTTGAAGTTTCTAAGAGCAACGCGGTCGAAACGCTCAAGGTTGATTATAACGGCGGTACAGTTGCACTTGGTAGCAATCTCCAAAAGGTAGTTACTCGCTACGATATCGCAAACGTGGCAACCACTGATGCCATTCCGCAAGCGGTAAAAGATGCAGTCGCCAGTGGTGATTATGGTGATATGCAAACAGCAATTACGTCTGACGGCGCTGTGTGGGAAATAACTTCTTACGGCGTACTCCGTACCGACGACAATGCCGACGATGCTCGCGATAAAGAGCAACGCTTTATGGGGGATAGATATTTCTATTCTAAAGATACTACGACCGGCAAGGTGCTTGGTATTTATCCGGACGGCTCAAAAGGTATTTGGACTATTATGGAGTCTGGCGTTACCCACGTTGAAATGCTCAAAATCACAGGTACGGATAAAGCCGCAATGATGGTAGAAAATACTCAAGAATACGTAATGCGTCACGGCTACGTGTCGGAAGCATACTATAACGGCTCAACCGACACTTGGAAGGGCGTTGAGTCCGATAACGACGGACTATGGACTTCGATGTATGCAGCAGGTGAGCTTATGCGCTATGCTTCTCTCAAGAAGTCCGGTACCGCTACTCAAGCCGAAATAGAAGAAGCAAGAAGCTCCGCTATGATTTCTACCGAAGCAGTATTGCTTCTTAGCAATATATCGATGCGTGAAGGTACCGTTGAAGCATACGTAAGATATCAGCCAAACGGTAGGTTTGACGAGTATTCTTACGGTAGCAACACCGCAAACGGCAGATACCAATCACAAGACGCACTTGAGAAAGACGGTGACTATTCTATAAATATGCCAGCAGTTAGTCCTGCGGAAGCATTTAATATTGCTTACGACAAGTTTATAAACGAAGGCGAAATGACCTACTTTTTGGTTGACGGCTATCTTGAGCCATTCGTTGAAGAAGATTGGTCTGACCCCCTTTATAATGAAGACGGCTCGGTAAGTTACGAAACGCGCACGCGTTTGCTAAAAGGATACATAGCTCGTACTTATTCTGCTGCTGACGAAAACAATATCCCCGATGGTTATATCCACTACCAATTCAAGTATGACGAAGAGGGTAGGTTGATTGCAGAAGGTGTTTCTACGATGCAAGAGCATCAAGGCGGATACTATCTCAACGGCGAAAATCTTCGTGGAGTCGAAGTCGATGCGAGCGGTGAAATCCCTGCAAGACTTTGGAACGACCTTAAGGCTGCAGGTGAAATTAACGAAGATACTACCATAACCGACATTTTCTACAAGGGTGACACGAGCTCTGATGAAATTATCGGTCATATGTTCTTGTACAAGCTTGCTTACGATATCTTGGGTTCGGAAGACGCTGAAATCAAGCAAATAATTGCAAACACTATGGATAACTTCTGCCAACATCTAACCGATAACGGCTATATGATGGTTGATGCAAGCGGCCAACCGGGCACGTGGAGTAAGTTCAACAGAGCTTTCTTCTACAACTCGTCACAACTGGGCGGAGCGCCCCTTACCGCATCGGTCGCACTATGCGCATTTAAGGTAGGTTATTACGTAACGGGCAACCAAAAGTGGGAAAATGAATACCGTATGGCTGCACTTGACCCTGCATACGAGTATGCAAAGCTTATGACCCAATACTACGAGCAATGCTACCTATATATGATGACGCTCCTTGACCAATATCTCAATGAGTTTGTTCCCGGGCTAATTACCGTCAACGACCTTAAAAAGAATTACGACCTAAGCCCCGACTCAAAACTTACGTCACTACTTCTTAGACTTTTCATCAACTACTCCGACGAAGAAATGGCAATGCTTGCATACTATACGCTATTCCAACTTGAAACGGACGAAGAGCTGCTTGGATACTATCGCGAAGGTCTAAACGATTGGTGGCGCTCGATACAATACTCCGAAAATCCACTATGGTATTTCATATATCAATTGGCTTATCCCAACGAAACCAAGTACGATGCTTACGGTAATAGTGTTGTAGAAACAGCTGCTTGGCAACTATCACGCCATCCGATAGATACACGCCAATACTTGGCATCTAACTCCAATCGTGACGATATAGCGGTTGTGAACCTTGCCGATATGGGACTTGGTGAAGGTGCACAACTTTCATATAGCATAGCAGGGGACAATGAAAAGCTAAATCTTGGCGGCTCTATAATGGGTATATTCACAGCCCTTGATAAAGGACCTAACCTTGAGTGGGCGGTAGCACCTGCTGACGAGCGTTCACTCCATAAGTATAACGGCGAAACCTACAGGTTGGAGTCTAACTATAACCCCAATTGTATGGAAGGCTCAACCACTTATACGTTACCGTATTGGATGGGCATTTACCACAACCTAATCGCCGACATTGCTTAATTCAAACTAAAACAAAAAAAAGGACACTCAATCGAGTGTCCTTAATTTTTAGCTGTAGAACTATTTGATACTGATTACGGCTTGATAAGCAGCTTTGGTAGCATCTGCGATTTTGCCACTCTTGTTGGCGTCTCCGATAACGATAGGCGTGTAACCCCATTCTTTAAGGTCGTTTTCAACAGCCTTGTTGGGCCTTGAGCCAAGTGAAAGGATTACGCAGTCAACGTTAACTTTGGTCAAGTTGCCACTATCCATATTTTCAGTTACGATATAGCCGTTTTGTATTTCTTGAAGCTTCTCGCCCACCATAAACGTGGTGTTTGCCTTTTTGAGATGTGGAACGACGTCGTCAACGTGTTGCATCCAAGTGCCGGGAGCAATCTCATTTGCCATTTCTACGATGGTGATAGCGTTACCGCGTTCGCTTAGATAATGGGCAGTTTCAAGCCCCGTCATACCCGAGCCGATAACGGCAACGTTTTTGCCGCTAAGCTCTACTTTGCCGCTTAGTATGTCTTCAAAGGTATATAGCATTTCTTGGCCATATTCGCCCTTGAACTTAGGCTTGATAGGGGTGGAGCCGGTTGCTACTATTACGGCATAAGGATTTAGTTCCTTTAGAAGTTCGGGTGTAGCAGTAGTATTATAACGCACGTCCGCACCAAGTTCGTTTAAAGCCGATAGGCAGTCTTCGATAAACCAAGCAGTCTTGTCCTTTTTGGGTGGAGCTGCTGCAAGATTTATCTGTCCGCCGGCACGCTCGTTCTTTTCAAGAAGCGTTACGCTAAAGCCACGTTTAAGCAGTATTGCGCTTGCGGTAAGCCCTGCAGGACCTGCGCCTATTACGACTACTTTTCGTCCGTTGCCGTCAGCGGTAAGTGAAGAGCCTTCTTTGCCTACGAAGGGGTTGACGGCACACTCTCCGTGTGAACCGAGATATGCGTTGTTTTGCATTGATTCTATGCAGTTTAGGCAACAAATACAGCGTTTAATGGTTCCTTTGCCGCTGATTGCCTTGTTTGCCCAATAGGGGTCGGCAATTTGCGGACGGCCCAAGCATACGAAGTCTTGCACACCTTCTTGGAGTTGGCTTTCAGCTTGCTCGGGGGTACGGATTAGGTTGGCTGCAAGCACGGGGATATTGACGGCATCTTTAATTGCTTTTGCCATATATTTGCGCCATCCAAGGTCAAATGATACCGGCTCGAGCCAATAGTTGAAGGTGTCGTATCCTGCTGACGATACGTCGATAGCGTCAGCTCCGTTTGCTTCTAATAGTTTTGCAATCTTTACTCCTTCTTCAAGGTTATATCCCTTGTCCGGCTCGCCTATATAAGAGTAGCACTCGTCTGCGGAAAGGCGTACTACGACAGGGAAGTCTGCTCCGCATTTTTTCTTTATGCCCCTTAGCACGTTTACGATAAAGCGCGTACGATTCTCAAACGAGCCGCCGTATTCGTCGGTACGTTTGTTGGTGTGGGGGCTAAGGAATTGTTGGAACAAATAGCCGTGTGCGGAGTGTAGCTCTACGCCGTCGCAACCTGCTTGCTTTACTCTGTAAGCGGCATCTATAAATTGTTGCTCTAACTCTTTGATTTCCTTGTATCTCAGCGCTCTTACTTTACCGCCTGCAAAGTAAGCCGGCTCGCAAGCTGATGGAGCTACGCTACTTGGGGATACGTTATTCTTAATTAGGAATGGACCCACCTTGGGGGTTAGCTTATATAGCAATCTTCCGTAAGCGCCTTTGGTCCATTTTTCAAGTTTGATACTGAGTGGAATGGTGCCTACTAAAAGCCCTATGTTTTGTCTGCCGGGGTGGTGGAGCTGGACGAAAAACTTTGCACCGTGTCTTTGTACTCTTTGCGCAAGCTCGCGTAGTGGCTCTACGTGATAGTCGTGGCTTACGGCAAGTTGAGCAAAGGCTGCTGAGCCGGTTTTGTCGTTTACTCTTGCGATTTCGGTCATAACGAGACCGCATCCACCTTTAGCACGTTCTTCGTAATAGTTCATCATTTTTTCGGTAGGACAACCGTCAAATTGTCCAAATCCCATTAGCATCGGCGGAAGAACTATCCTGTTTTTAATTTCGCAACTACCTATCTTCATAGGTGTTGAAAGCATTTTTTCACACATAATTACTCCTTATTAAGCTCTGCAACTTTTTGCTTGAATTCCTTGAACTTTCTCTTTTCTAATGCCCAGTAAATGGTTCTAACGAATGGGAAGAACTTCATAAGTACCTTGGCTATGCCGAATAAGGGGCAAGGGCTGACGGTCTTTTTGCCTTTTGCGATGCCTTTGACCATTTTTCTGGCAACGACGTCGGGAGTTTGTACGGGGAATGGCTTTTTGAACTCGATTTCGTTAGCCGCCTTGAAGAATCCCGTGTCGGTTGCCACAGGGTAGAGGCAGGTGAGTTGTACGTTTTTTGGGAGTTCAAGGCGAATGCCTTCTTGGAAACCTTGCATAGCAAACTTAGATGCGCTATAAATGGTAAAGCCCGGCATTGCCATAGTTCCGATAGCGGAAATGGTTATTGCAAAAATACCCTTTTTACCATCAAGGTACTTTAGATATTTTTGATACGAGTAAATGGGGGAATAAACGTTGGTTTCAAACATTCTTGCCACTCTATCCCAATCTACGTAATTGAATTCTTCGTAATAGGGGTAGCCGGCGTTAGCGTAGAAGA
>JAFTZC010000077.1 GCA_017461065.1 Clostridia bacterium
ATGCAACCCAAACCATGGTTATGAACATGGAAGACGGCAACAGCCAAGTTCAAGTAGTATCTTGGTACGACAACGAAAACAGCTACACCAGCCAAATGGTTAGAACCATCAAGTACTTCAGCGAACTCAAATAATTAAGTTGAACAAACGAAATAAAGAGCCACTCAATTGAGTGGCTCTTATTTTAATGCGAAATGCTATGCCTTCGCAAATGATGAGTGAGGAGTGATGAATGTTGAATTACCTCATTCCACTCCATTCCACTCACAAGGATAAAATTATTAAATAATAAAATAATTCAAACGTAAAAAACGCGATTATTTAGATGAAAGACGAAGGAAAAGAAAAAACCCGAGGGGTTGCTGTACTTGGCGTACTGCGCCCCGACGGGTTTTCTTATTTTTCAAAGTATTTCGCTAAAGAATCGCGTTTTTACTTGATTTCATATACAACTGCCTCATAAGGACGAAGTCTAATGCTTACGCCAAGCTTCTCTTGTTGTCCTTCCCAGTTGTGGATGATTAGTTCAGCATCTTGTGCGTTAGGAATCTTGTCAACGTTCAAGCTAATGTTCTTCTCTGCAAAGTTACAGATTACGATGTAGCGATGTCCGTTCAAATTTCTTTCGTAGCAGTATACCTTGCGATGGTTTTCAAAGTACTCGATATAATCACCGTCACGGATAACTTCGTTACCCTTTCTGAATGCGATTAACTTCTTATAGAAGTTAAGGATTGAGTTGGGGTTAGCAAGGTCGTTCTTTACGTTGATTTCGCCAAGGTTGCGGTTAATCTTCATCCAAGGCTTGCCTGTGGTGAAGCCTGCTCCAGTCTTATCTTCCCATTGCATAGGAGTTCTTGCGTGGTCTCTTGCGCGCTTGGACATTGCCCAGCGTGCTACGGGGAGTAGGAATGGAGCAAGTTTTCCGATAAGTTGGAAAATGCGCTTTGCCATAATGTCGATATACTCATCTTGCTTGAGAGCAATATTGGTCATACCGATTTCTTGGCCTTCGTATACGTATGGGGTACCACGGAGCATAAAGTAACTTACTGCAAGCATCTTGCCAAGTTCCTTTCTATAAATGCCGTAGCCGTTGCCGTAACGGGTAATGGAACGGGGTTGGTCGTGGTTTTCGTAGTAAAGGGTGTTCCAGCACTCTTTGGGTAGATTTTGCCAGCCACGTTGTACTGCCTTGAACTTAGGAAGATTGAGCTTCAAGGGGAAGAAGTTCATCCACATATCTACTTCCATTAGTTCAAAGGTGATAGCGCTATCGAGTTCGTGACGGCTTTCGGCAATAACCGAAGGAGCGTCAACGTACTTACAACCGATAGCTTCGCCAACGATCATAGTGTCGTACTTGGACCAAGCTTCGCGGTTTACTTGGTTGAGATACTCGTGAATGTTTGGACCGAGAACGAAGTGTTCGTCGCCGCACATAACGGGATTCCATTTGCCGTTTGGCAGACCTGCAACCTTTGAGATATAGGTGATAACGTCACAGCGGAAGCCGTCTACGCCAAGCTCGAACCAATAGTTACAAATATCGATAACTTCTTGTCTAACCTTGGGGTTATCCCAGTTAAGGTCGGGTTGCTTTTTGCTAAATAGGTGGAGATACCACTCGCCGGTAGCTTCATCATAGTCCCAAGCGGATCCTACGAAGCGTGATGACCAGTTGTTTGGTGGGCGCTTGCCGTCCTTGCCCCTACCCTTTCTCCAAATATAGTAGTCACGATATGGGTTGTCCTTGGACTTACGTGACTCTTGGAACCAAGCGTGCTCGTCGGAAGTGTGGTTTACAACAAGATCCATAACGAGCTTTATGCCACGCTCGTGCATACCTGCAATCATTTCTTTCCAATCATCCAAAGTGCCGAATTCGGGGTTGATGTCGCGATAGTCGGAAATATCGTAGCCGTTGTCGTCGTTGGGGGTCTTGTATACGGGGGATAGCCATACAGCGTTAACGCCAAGGTCTTTTAGGTAGTCAAGCTTTGAAATGATACCTTGAATGTCGCCTACGCCGTCGCCGTTAGAGTCACAGAAACTTCTGGGGTAGATTTGATAAAAAACTGCGTCTTTGTACCAACCGGTCTTCATAATTTACTCCTTAATATAGTTTTATTTTTGTTTTTCTTCTTCAATGCGCTTGTTGAGCTCTGCGATATAGAGTTCTTCGTCAATGGGAAGTTGAACTTCCTTACCAAGCCAGCTTGAAAGATGGATAGCGTTGGAAATGGTTAGGCCGTTGATGCCTTCTTCACCGGGAGCAATAAGCTTTTCGCCGTTCAAAACGTGATTGGTGAAGTTCTTGATTATGCCACAATGTTGCTCGTGAACGTACATAAATCCTTCACGAAGCTTTGACATCTTCTTGACAATCTTCTTTGAAGGAATGCTGGGCATAAACTTCTTGTTGGTTGCGTTGAATTCACTTTCGGAAACTTCAAGTTCGGTGAATTCCAAGCGATTCTTTTCGATTACGAGCTTACCCTTTTCGCCGTCGATTTCAAGACGGTTGGTGCCTGGAAAGTCGTGGGTAGAAGTTACGAATAGACCCGTTGCGCCGTTGGCGTATTCCATATATGCAGTAACGTCGTTTTCAACGGCGATATCACGGTTCTTGCCGTATTGTGCGTAGCCACGGATGCTAACGGGCATACCGCCAAGCCATTGGAATAGGTCGAGTTGGTGTGGGCATTGGTTGATGAGTACGCCACCGCCTTCGCCTTCCCAAGTACCTCTCCAACCACCTTGGTTGTAGTATGCTTGGGGACGATACCAATCGGTTATAATCCAATTAATACGCTTTAGTTCGCCAATTCTACCTGCTTCTACGAGTTCCTTTGCGAACTTGTATAGTGGATTGGTGCGTTGGTTGTACATAATACCGAACTTTACGCCGTCTTTTGCTTTTTCGGCTGCGTATTCGTTGAGTTCTCTGATGGCCTTAGTGTAAACGCCTGCCGGCTTGTCGATTAGGGTATGGATACCCTTGCTCAATGCGTAAGTTGCGATTACGGGGTGATCGTAGTGGGGAGTTTCGACCAAAACTGCATCGATAAGACCACTATCAATCATTTCTTTGTAGTCTTCAAATACCTTGACTCCCTTGGGTTCAAGCTTTTCCTTTGCCCACTTGATGCGGTCTTCTTCAATATCGCATACTGCGGTCAAAACGCCGTTTTTAACCAAGCCGGTAGTCAAAATCAAAGAGTACTTTGAGCCTTGCTTACCAACGCCAACGATACCATATCTTAATTTATCCATATCTATTTACCTGCTTCTTCCAAGAATTTTTTGAGATTTTCGTATTGCATTACGAATACGTCCTTGGGCGTAATCTTCTTAAATAAGGATACGCCGAGTTTTTTGTCAATTTTGCGGAAGCCTTTGTAGAAGTCGGGTTTGATGAACTTTAGGAATGGCAAAAATCCCATTACCCTTCTGCCAAGAGCATACTTTTGGGTGTGGGGCTCCATTGTCATAAAACCTTCGTATCCACGTGCTTCAAGGTCCTTGAAAATGGATTTGTAATCGGTAAAGCCAAGTCCAAGTGGCATTTCAACTTTGGTTTCGGCGTCGCAGTCCTTCATATGGTAATATACGGTATATTCCTTGACGGCCTCATAAGCAACGTTAGGATTGCATCCTACTTGGATATAGTTGGATGCGTCGTATATAAGCTTGAATTGCGGATGGTTGATTGTATGATACAAATCCAAACAACGCTCGTAAACGTCACCGTAGATTTCCTTTTCGTTTTCGTGAAGGAGTGTTACGGATGTGCCTTCGACTACTTCAAGGAACTTTTGAAGTTGCTCGAGCACCTTGCCACGATACTTTGCAGGGTCGCAGTTCTTTGGCATAAAGAAGCTGAACATTCTAATGTACTTGCAGTCCATAACTTCGCAAATCTTTACGAGTTCTGCGAGTTGCTTTAGTTGTTTTTCGAAGCCTGCTTCGTCGTTGATATCAACCTTACCGATAGGACTACCGATAGAACTAAACTTAATGCCGTATTTATCAAGGCGTGGTTTTACCTTTTCAACGAACTCCTCGACGGTATAATCTGCGATATTCTTGCCGTCAACGAGACGTGGGCAAAGATATTTTTCGCCAAGCTCGTTTAGAAGAGCTATTTGACTATCTAAATTTGTGCTAACTTCATCATAAAAGCCCGAAATTGTGACTTTCATACTTTCTCCTCCTGAAATATAAGACGCAATTATACGCCTGAATATGCACTAAATCCACCGTCAACGGGAACGACGATACCGGTTACGAAGCCGCTGAATTCGTCATCAGCAAGCCACATAAGAGTGCCGACGAGTTCTTCGAGTTCGCCAAAGCGTCCCATTGGAGTGTGGGAAATAATTTTGTGTGAACGTGGGGTAAGTTCGCCCTTGTCGGTATAAAGGAGTCCCCTATTTTGATTGCCCACGAAGAAGCCGGGAGCAATAGCGTTTACTCTGATACCAACGCCTGCAAAGTGAACTGCGAGCCACTCGGTGAAGTTGGATACTGCCGACTTAGCTGCAGAGTATGCAGGAATCTTAGTCAAGGGACGATATGCGTTCATTGATGAAATATTGATGATATTGCCACCATTTTCTACCATACCCTTTGCAAATGCTTGGGTGGTGAGTAGAATGGAAGTGAAGTTAAGGTCAAAAATCTTTGAGATGGGTGCGTTTGGAAGGTCAAAGAAGCTCTTTACGCTTTCATCGGTGATGTCGCCTGCTTCGTAGTATTCCTTATCGGTGGTTGCCGATGGATGGTTACCGCCCGCGCCGTTGACGAGAATATTAACCGAACCGAAGTCTGCTACAACCTTTTCGTAGCATTCGTCCAAGCAAGCGCGGTCGAGTACGTTTGCATAGTATGCACGTGCGAATCCACCTGCGGCGTTAATCTTGTCGGCTACTTCTTGAGCCTTTTCTACGTTGATATCCAAAAGAGCTACTCTTGCACCGACTTTTGCCATTTCGATAGCAAATTCAGCACAAATTGCACCGGCAGCACCGGTAATAGCTACGTTTTTACCACTCAAATCTATGTTATAACGTTTCATTATTATCTCCTAAAATTATTTGTTTTCTTGCTCTACTGCTTCAAACAATCCATATATATACATTGCGCCAAGAGCTCTGTCGTATAGGCCGTAGCCAGGCTTGCCCGTTTCGCCCCAAATCATTCTGCCGTGGTCGGGACGTACGTATCCGTCAAAGCCGTCGTCTACGAGTGCCTTTACTATCTTATACATATCCAAACTGCCCTTTGAAGTAAGGTGACCGGATTCTTCAAATCTTCTGTATCCGGTGTGTTTAATATTACGCAAATGAACGAAGTGGATTCTGCCTTTAGCAATTTTAATCATTTCGAATAAATCGTTGTCTACGTTTGCACCCCAACTGCCCGTGCAGAAAGTAACGCCGTTATACTTGCTTGGATACAAATCCAAGAATCTCTTGAGATTTACCTTATCGGTGATAATTCTTGGTAAACCGAAGATACCCCACGGTGGATCGTCGGGGTGGATTGCCATAAGTACGTCACATTCTTCGGCAACGGGGATTACTCTATCCAAAAAGTACTTTAGATTTTCAAACAGTTTGTCGTCGTCGATGTCTTTGTAAGCATTGAGTAGGCCAACCATTTCTTCGTGAGTGTAACTCTCGTCCCAGCCGGGGAGTGACAAAGTCGTCTTGAGCGGATTGAGCGCAAGGACGGTTTCTTCATCGTATGCAAGAGCGTTAGAGCCGTCGCTTAGCTCGCGAGCCATTTCGCTACGGAGCCAGTCGAATACGGGCATAAAGTTATAACAAATACATTTTACGCCGTGCTTTGCAAGTCTTCTGATGTTCTCGCAATAGTTGGCTATCAATCTATCGCGTGAAGGTGCACCGAGCTTAATTTCTTCGTGCACGGGAACAGATTCGACTACTTCAAAGCTAAGGCCGTTAGCGTTTGCGGTGTTTTTTAGAGTAAGAATAGCCTCTTCACTCCAGACCTCGCCAACGGGCACCCCGTAAACTGCTGAAACTACGCCTTCAACAGCGGGGATTTGAGCTATACTTTTAATTGAAATACTGTCACTTGGACCGTACCATCTAAACGTCATTTTCATAGCTATATTTTAGCACACCAAATTATGTAAATCAATAGGGTTTTGCATATTTATTACGCGCACGAATAAAATTTAATATGAATTTGGCGCTCCTTTTTATCTATATTGTTTGTTCGGTAATGATAATCATCAAGGCTCCCGATACCCTTATTCCCACTCTACTGCAAGGAAGTGAAAATACCATTAAATTTCTGCCCGTATTATTCGGGTCCTACTGCGTATTTATTCCGCTGATTAAAATTTTGGAAAAAAGTAAACTTGATAAATCGCTTGCCAAACTAATATCCCCACTAAACAAGGCTCTTTTTCCAAAGGAAAAAAAAAGTGCGTATGCTCATCTGAGTCTAAATCTATCGACCAACCTTTTGGGTATAGGCGGTGCGTCTACGCCGAGCGGACTAAAAGCAATGGAAGAAATGACGTCTAAAAAGAATAAAATTATGCTCGTGGTAATCAACTCCCTATCCATTCAAATTATACCGACTACGGTAGTAGCAATGCGAGCCGCAAAAGGGAGTGCTGTAGATATAATTTTGCCCTCCCTTTTGGTCACCGCTCTGACAACTGTTATAGGGGTGGTTTTGGTTAGGGTTTTAGTCAAAGAATGAGCTATCTCGTACCCGTAATACTGCTTTCTTCTTTCGTGCTTGCACTTGTAAAAAGAGTGAGCTTCTACGATAGCCTAACCGAAGGCATCAAGGACGCCCTATTGCTCACCCTTAAGCTTTGCCCCAATCTCGTAGCCGTCTTTATGGCAATATCACTTATGCAAGCAAGCGGACTAAGTTCTATGCTTGCCAACTTGGTCTCTCCCATATTTTTGTATCTTGGGATACCAAAAGAGCTACTTGAACTAATTATACTACGACCTTTATCGGGGAGTGGTAGCCTTGCCCTACTTGAAAGCATTTACGCTACCTACGGAGTGGATAGTTACCTATCCGTTTCGGCAAGCATAATAATGGGCTCCACCGAAACCATATTCTACGTGGTCGGCGTTTACTTCCAAGGAGAACGCGATAAAAAAACAGGGCTCGCCATACCGATTACCCTGTTTGCTTCGTTTATTGGTGTTATAGTTGCTTGCGCTATTGCAAGGATTATAGTTTGACGGCTATCGCGTAAACTTCGTTTTTCGCAATGCCGTGAGCCTTGGCCACTTGCTTAGCGGCTTCCGACTTACTCATACCGCTATCAAGCAACGCTCTTAGCTCGCTTTCGATATCTACGTCTTCTTTTTGGATATCAACGGGTTCAACGATAAGCACGAATTCCCCCTTATCGTTTGCAATCTCAATATTTCCAAGAGTACCTTTATATACCGTTTCGTGCAACTTGGTAAGTTCCTTTACAACGGTCAACGGTCTGTCACCCAACTTTTCGTATAGATAACCGATTACCCTTTCAAGGTCGTGGGGCGCACAGTAATAAACGGTGGGGATATTGTAGCCCTTGATTTCGTCAAGCAACTTGTTCTTGTCCGAAGTCTTTTCGGGCAAAAAGCCTATAAATGCAAATCTTGGCGAGTAAATCCCCGCAACGCTCATCGCCGTCGCCACCGCACTTGGGCCGGGCACAGACTCAACGCTCAAACCAAGCTCGATACACTTTGCTACAAGTATAGCACCGGGGTCGGATATGCAAGGCGTACCGGCATCGGTAACCAAAGCAACGTTTTTACCACTTTCAAGTTCGTCAACGATGCGTTCCGTACCTTCGCGCTCCTTTTGCTTATAGTAGCTGACGAGTGGTTTTTTGATACCATACCTATCAAGAAGTATGCGAGTATGTCTCGTATCTTCGCAAGCGATAAGGTCGACGGCCTTTAGCGTATCAAGGGCGCGTAGAGTGATATCTTGAAGGTTTCCGATTGGTGTTCCCACTACGAAAAGGGTGCCTTTGCTCATTTCCTATACATCTCCTCTACTTCCTTGGTATAACTGCCGTCTTCATTACAGATGACGAGCGGTTTATATATCTTAATGCTATTATTGCCGTTCTTTCTACCTTCTACTATGATGGTGTCGACGTCCTTTTTAATGGTAGGTTGGACGGGAATGAGCGACTTTGGCTCCACCTTATACTCTCTCATAGCGGTAAGGAGGTCGGTTAGACGTTCCGCCTTTACTATGCAGTAAAATTTTCCGCCGTACTTTAGAAGTCTGCTTGCAGACTCCACTACTTCTTTTAGCGTTACGAGCACTTCGCGCTTGCAAATATCAATCTCGGTTGCTTCTTCCACGCTACCCGAATACTCCATATAAGGCGGATTTACGCATACTACGTCGAAGGTTTTGTCCACTTTGGTGTGGGCAATCTTCATATCGCAGTTCAAAATGCTAACTCTGTCGCTTAGCTCGTTTAGTGCAATCGAACGCCTTGCCATATCGGCTAAACGCGGCTGGATTTCTACGCCGACAATCTCCTTTGCAGGAGTCTTTTTGGAAAGGAGTAGGCTTATAACGGCACTACCTGCTCCGAGCTCGCATACGCGCTCGTTTTTATAAGCCTTTACGGTGTTGGCAAGAAGCACCGCATCCGTCGTAAACGCGTATCCTTTGGGATCTTGTATTATCTTGAGGCCGTGACACTCAAGGTCAAAAATTTCTTCATTTGGCAATAACATACTTAAATTATATAGCATATTTCCGCTTTTAACAAGCAATATAATTTCTAAAGTTTTATTTATTTATTTTACTTTATAAAATAATAGTTGTATAATATAGGCAATTACAATATGGAGGAACCATTATGCCATTAGTAACAAGTAAAGAAATGTTCGAAAAAGCATACGCAGGTGGCTATGCTATCGGTGCTTTTAACGTAAACAACATGGAAATCATCCAAGGTATCGTTGCTGCAGGTAAGGAAGAACAAGCTCCCCTTATTCTTCAAGTTAGCGCAGGTGCTCGTAAGTACGCTAACCCCACCTATCTCAAGAAGCTCGTTGAAGCTGCTGTAGAAGATACCGGACTACCAATTTGTCTCCACCTTGACCACGGTGATTCATTTGAACTATGCAAAGACTGCGTAGACAAGGGCTTCACTTCAGTTATGATCGACGCATCAAGCAAGAGCTTTGCCGACAACATCAAAATCACCCGCAACGTTGTAGAATACGCACACGACCACGGTGTAGTTGTTGAAGCTGAACTTGGTAAGCTCGCAGGTATCGAAGACGACGTTAACGTATCCGCTGCAGACGCTTGCTATACCGATCCCGATCAAGTACAAGAATTCGTAGAAAAGACCGGCGTTGACAGCTTGGCAATCGCTATCGGCACCAGCCACGGCGCATTCAAGTTCAAGGGCGACGCAAAACTTCGTTTTGATATTTTGGAAGAAGTCGGCAGACGCCTCCCCAACTTCCCCATCGTTCTACACGGTGCAAGCTCTGTTCCCCAATATCTTGCTGAAGAAATCAACCGTTACGGCGGCAATATGCCCGGCGCAAAGGGTGTTCCTGAAGAAATGCTCCGTCAAGCAGCATCTATGGCAGTTTGCAAAATCAACATTGACTCCGACCTTCGTATGGCAATGACTGCAACCCTTAGAAAGTACTTCAACGACAATCCTTCACACTTTGACCCCCGTCAATACTTGGGACCTGCAAGAGAACGCGTAAAAGAAATCGTAAAGCACAAGATCCAAAACGTTCTCGGTTGCAGCGGTAAGGCATTCAACTAATATATTAACCACAAAATTAAAGGAGCTCGGTTGAGCTCCTTTTTTTGTTAAGTGATTGCGATTTAACGTTATTCTTAAACGAAGTTGTATCCTTTCTTTTGTAGGTCCTTGAGTTGAATGGTGAGCATTTGGATAAACTCCGCGTTGGTGTCCGTACTCATCATCATAGACATAAGCTTTTCGGTTGACTCCTGTACGTCCCCTGCCGAAAGCATCTTGCGTACTGCAAAAATACCAACCAACTCTTGTTCCGTAAGCAATAGTTCTTCCCTTCTCGTACCACTCTTTGCAAGGTCGATTGCAGGGAAAATGCGCTTTTCGGAAAGTCTTCTGTCAAGGTGAATTTCCATATTGCCCGTGCCCTTGAATTCTTCGTAGATGACGTCGTCCATTCTTGAGCCGGTGTCTACGAGTGCCGTGGCAATAATGGTTAGCGAGCCACCGTTTTCGATGTTTCGTGCTGCACCGAAGAACTTCTTGGGTAGATATAGTGAACCCGGGTCGATACCGCCTGATAACGTTTTGCCGGTAGGTGCAATAACAAGGTTGTATGCGCGCGTTAGACGCGTAATGGAGTCAAGTAGAATTACTACGTCACGACCCCTTTCAACCAATCTCTTTGCTCTTTCAAGCACGAGCTCACTTGCTTTAGTGTGATGTTCAGGTAGTTCGTCAAAGGTGCTTGAAATTACTTCACCTTTTATAAATCTCTGCATTTCGGTAACTTCTTCGGGGCGTTCGTCAACCAAAAGTACCATCAAATGCGCATCGGGATAGTTCTTCGAAATTGAGTTTGCAATCTTCTTTAGTAGCGTTGTCTTACCTGCCTTAGGTGGGCTTACTATCATTGCACGTTGACCTTTGCCGATAGGTGCAACAAGGTCGATTGCACGAATTGCAAAGTCCTTTTTGCTCGTTGCAAGCTCAAGCTTAAAGCGATTGTCCGGGTGAATTGGAATAAGAGATTCAAAGGTGGGACGATTGAATGCCGACTCGGGCTTATCTCCGTTTACGGTGATAATCTCGTGCACGCACATAGGTCTGTTTTCGGCAATTTTTTTGCAGTAAGCTCTTACAAGGTCGCCCTTCTTTAAGCCACTCTTACGTAGCTTTTGAGCAGGAATATAGGCATCTCCTTCACCTTGCTCATAGTTTTTTGCACGCAAAAATCCATAGCCGTCCGGACAAAGCTCCAATACGCCTTCTCTAATTTCCATCTCTTCGGTGGATTGAGTTTCCACTATCTTCTTGTCCTTTACGTCACCGCTTTCTTGTTGCTTTTGGTGCTTGCCGTCAAGGTCAAAACGTGGCTTACTCTTAGTTTCGGTTTCATTCTTTTCAATTTCTTTTTTCGCCTTAAGCTCTTCTTCCTCCTTTTGCTCATCTTGAATTTGTTGAGCACTCTTCTTCGGTGGACGGCCACGGCGCTTCTTTACAGGAGCATCTACGGCTTCTTCAGCCTTCTTTTGGGCTTTCGCTTGTTCGTCAAGGATAAACTCAATGAGTTCGCCTTTACGTTTGTTGGTTGGGCTTGTGTGTCCTTTTTCTCTTGCGATATCTCTCAGTGAAAAAACACTGAGAGCATCAAGTTGCTCTAAAGTAAAACTTAGATCCATAAAAACTCTCCTATAAAAAACTATTTTGACTGCTCCCCAAAACGGGGAGCAAAAATCATTCAAAAATAAAATTAGTCTACCTTAATCGGTACGATAACTCTGGTGCGTTCACCGTCAAAGTCCGTTCTATCAAACTCAAGCTCGGTGCTTTCTGCATACTCGATATCCTTTTTGGGGAATAGGTCAAGGAAGCCATCCAAGTCGTCAAAGTGAGTTAGATATCCATCACACATATAGTGCATAGGTATTACTACGTCGGGCATAAGAAGATCTACGTACTCCTTTGCAAGCTCGGCGTCGATAGTATATTTACCGCCAACAGGGATAAGTAGAACGTTGATTGATCCGATGAGCTCTGCGAGCATTGGGCTAAGGGGCTCGCCGATGTCACCAAGGTGACAAATTTCTACGCCGTCCATTCTATAGCGGAAAACAATGTTTTTTCCACGCAAAGCGCCCTTTTTCTCGTCGTGATAGCTTTTGAAACCATAGATTTCTACGCCGTCCAAATCGTGGAAGCCCGTACTATCTATTATGGTAGTAGCGCCCTTGACTGCCGACACACAGTTATGGTCAAAGTGGTCGTGACTAACGGTAACCACCTCGGAAGTAACGTCGGGGAATTTTACGCCCACGCGAGCTTCTTCATAAGGGTCGGTTACAACGGTTTTACCCGTGCTTTCGGTAAGTCGGAAAGAACTATGTCCTAACCATTCAATTTTCATATTTACTCCTTTAAATCGGTATTTATATTATTGTTTAATTTGCAGGATAATTTTAAAACGGATGAGCGTGGATTTTGTGAAATGGTAGCATAAGAACAGGGTAAAACGATATCGGCAAAATCCTGGCCGTAGTAAACAAAAACGTCTTCAGAGCTAAAGTTGAATTTGATATATTCCAACTCTACGGTGGTATGCCTTAGGGCACCACCACGCGTAAGAGTCATAACGTTAAAAGTATTTTCATTGAGGCCGTCTAAGGCATCGGTTGAGTTGATACTAAGACTGAGCTTATCACGATTTACCCCTATAATAATATTATATTTACGCAAATCGCTTTCATATACAAAATTTATTTGAGCCGTATCGTTTTTTGTATAAAAATAGTTACAGCTCGTAAAAAAGTATATTTCGCTTTTCGCGGTGGTTATCGTAAGTCGCCCGTCCATATTTTATTATTTACCAAGTAGTTCGTGAATTCTATCTGCAGAACTCATAAGTGGGGTAACCGACTTATTTTGGTTACAGCTTGAAATGATGTAAGCTATAAACTTAGATAGATCGGCTGAAACGTACCAAGGTTGTGCAAGAAGCTCGGGACGATTATAAGTTAGATTGGTTGATAGAACTGCGGTGAATAGACCTTGTTCGTAAGCTTCGTTGAACTTTTGGAAGCCTTCGGTAAATAGACCGTAGGTTGCGGTAAGGAAGATTTTGCCACAGCCCTTTTCTTTTAGCTCCTTGCAAAGACGGATAACGGAGTCGCCGGTTGCGATGATATCGTCTGCTACAAGGATATCCTTGCCCTTAACGTCGGTACCGATGTACTCGTGAGCAACGATGGGGTTTTTGCCATTTACGATCTTGGTGTAGTCACGTCTCTTATAGAACATACCAAGGTCAACGCCGAGAACTGATGCGTAGAATACGTTACGATTCATAGCGCCTTCGTCGGGTGAAACGATCATAAAGTGGTCTTTATCAAGGTTGATATCGGGATAGTTTGCAAGAAGTGCCTTCATAATTTGATAGGTGGGCAAGAAGTTATCAAAGCCCATTAGTGGCACTGCGTTTTGGATACGTGGATCGTGTGCATCAAAGGTGATGATGTCTTTTACGCCCATTTCGTATAGCTCTTGTAGCATTTGAGCGCCGTCAAGAGATTCTCTTCCGTTACGACGATGTTGTCTGCCGCCGTAAAGCATTGGCATAACAACGGTAATTCTTTCGGCCTTGCCGCCTGCTGCTGCGATAACACGCTTAAGGTCTGCGTAGTGATCGTCGGGAGACATATGGTTCTTTTCGCCAAATAGAGTATAGGTGCAAGTAAAATTGCCAACGTCACAGATAATATAAAGGTCGTCACCACGAACTGAGTCGTTAATCATACCTTTGCCGTCACCTGAAGTAAAACGTGGACAAACTGAATCAACTATAAAGGTTTTCTTCTTAAATCTTGGGTTTTTGTTGCCTACGTCCTTGTTGTACCACTCTACAAGATAGTCGTCTACCTTTTTACCAAGGTCTTTTGCGCCTTCTAAAACGATGAGTCCAAGTGGAGCAACGGGTGATGCGTTCTCAAAAACTTCTGTAAAAAATGTTGGCATTATTTTCCTCCCTACGTATTAAATGCTGTGCTCATTATATCATAACCAAATTATCATTGGCAAATGAAAACGTACCTAATTAAATTTATATTATTATATAAATCTACGTGGTCAATATAAACGTAGGAGCGCGACTTAGTCGCGCTCCATATAAAATTACGATTGGATAAATCTCGAGCTTGCGGTATCGTCGTCCTTATTGTCGTCGGTAACGCCTGCAAATTGCGAGTTGTAAAGCTCGTAATAGAAGCCTTTCTTTGCCATCAAGGTGTCGTGGCTACCTTGTTCGACAACGTCGCCGTGGTTCATAACGAGTATGACTTGTGCGTGCTTGATTGTAGAAAGTCTGTGTGCGATAACGAAGTTGGTCTTACCTTCCGTCATAGCGAGCATTGCGCTTTGGATATACTTTTCGGTACGAGTATCAACCGAGCTGGTTGCTTCGTCAAGTATGATAATTCTCGGGCGCTTGAGTATTGCTCTTGCAATGGTGAGAAGTTGCTTTTGACCTGCCGAAATGTTGGCTGCGTCTTCTTTAAGAATGGTGTCGTAGCCGTGTTCCATAGTTTGGATAAATTGGTCTGCATAAGCTTCTTTTGCAGCGGCAATAATTTCTTCTCTCGTAGCGTTGGGGTTACCGTAAGCGATATTTTCAGCAACGGTACCGTTAAATAGCCAAGTATCTTGAAGAACCATTCCGTATAGACTTCTTAGGTCGTTTCGGCTGTACTCGGTGATGTCTACGCCGTCAATCAAAATCCTACCTGCATCGATGTCGTAGAATCTCATCAGTAGGTTTACGAGCGTCGTCTTACCTGCGCCAGTCGGGCCAACGATAGCGATGCTGTCACCTGCGTTTACGTGCAAGCTAAGGTCGGTGATGAGTGGCTTATCCTTTACGTAGCTGAATGCAACGTGCTCGATATCAACGGTGCCTACGCAGTCTTCAACCGAGATTCTTCTTTCACCTTCAGCCGTCATTTCTTCAAGGTCGAACACTTGGAATACACGCTCTGCTGCGGCGATTGAAGATTGAATGGTGTTTGCGATGTTAGATATATTTTCGATAGGTTGAGCAAATTGTCTTGTGTATGAAAGCAATGCTTGAATGTCGCCTATCGTAACGAGCCCGCTACCGGCTCTAATACCACCGCCTACACAGATACCTACGTAAACCAAGTTATCTATAAACTTGATAGAGGGAAGAATTACGCCTGCAAGGAATTGTGACCTACGCGTAGCTTTCTTGAGCTCTTTGTTGATTTGCTCGTAGGTTAGGATGCTTTCTTCTTCGTGGCCGTATAGCTTGATTACACGGTGTCCGGTATACATTTCTTCAATGTGACCGTTGAGCTGACCGATACGTTTTTGTTGACGTGCAAACTCTACTTGCGAGCGCTTGACTATCAAGCTTGATACTATCAAAAGTATGGGCAAGCTTACGAGCGCGATGATAGCAAGCAACCAGTCGATTCTTACCATCATTATAAATACGCCTGCAACCGTCATAACGCCAGTTATAATTTGGTTGATGCTGTCTTGGAGCGTCAAGGATATCATTTCGATATCGATTGTAAAGCGTGATAGTACGTCGCCAAGAGGCGTGCCGTCGAAGTATGAGAGCGGTACTTTGTCAAGCTTCAACTTAACGTCGGTACGCATACGTCTAACTACTCTTTGGCTCATCGATGCTGCGATTAGGCCGGAAGTAAATTGGAATAGCGCGTTTAGTACGTATAGCACCGCACAGGTCCAAAGAACGGGTGCAATATAGGTGTTAAGTTGGTTGGTACCCTCGGGTGTAATGTCGGTGAAGTATTGAATGCTATCTACCAACGCATTGGTAACTTTCTTCATAATATCCGGCACCCAGATAGCAAACCAAGCACCTATTGCAGCAATCAAAATCATTGCAATGAGCATTGGATATTGGGGCTTTAGATACTTTACGAGACGGACTACCGTAGCCTTGAAGTTTTCAGCCTTGTCGACTTCTTTGATTTCGGGACCGCCCACACCCAACGCGCGACCTAAGTCGAGTCCTTGTTGTTGTGGTTGATTGGAGGTTACTTTTTCGAATTCACTCATAGTCCAAGTTCCTCCTCGCTCATTTGTGAAAGTGCAATATCACGATATACGTCGCAGTTGCGGATTAGGTATTCGTGAGTACCTTGTCCAACTATCTTGCCTGCGTCGAGAACGATGATATTGTCTGCATCCATAATCGTACCGATACGTTGTGCAACGATTATAGTAGCGCTGTTGGAAGTAATTCTCTTGAGAGCCGTACGCAAATTCTTATCGGTACGGAAGTCAAGAGCCGAGAAGCTATCGTCGAATACGAGTACTTCAGGCCTACGGATGATAGCTCTTGCAATAGCAAGTCTTTGCTTTTGACCGCCCGAGAAGTTACCGCCGCCCTGCTCTACTCTTGCATCGAGTTGACCTTCCTTTTCTCTTACGAAGGTGTCGGACTGAGCAATTTCAAGTGCTTCCCAGCAATCTTCATCGGTGGCGTCTTCTTTACCATACATAAGGTTTTCGCGAATAGTACCGCTAAACAATACGCTTCTTTGGGGGATAAATCCTATCTTCAAGCGGAGTTCGTCTTGCGGTATTTCTCTTACGTCCACACCGTCAACGAGTATTCTACCTTCGGTAGCATCGTAGAAACGCGGGATTAGGTTGATTACCGAGCTCTTACCGCTACCGGTACCACCTACTATTGCCGTAACCTTGCCCTTTTCGGCGTGGAAGTTAATATTGGATAGTATGTAGTTTTCGGCTTCGTCGGAATACTTGAAGTTTACGTTTTCGAACTTAACCGAGCCAACTGAAGTGTAGTTACTGTTAGGTGTCTCGGGGTCTTTGAGTTCGGGCTCGGTTGCTAAAATCTCGTTGATACGAAGTGCCGATGCCGTAGCACGCGGGAACATAACGAATACAGTAGCAAGCATAACGAGTGCCATCATAATTTGGGTCATATATTGGATAACCGCCATCATATCGCCGACGTCTATGTCTTCATTGAAAGCGATTTGCTTAGATGCAATCCAAACTACGCCGACCATCGAGCAGTTCATAACTACTGCGATTAGCGGAGCGAGTACTGCACACCAGCGGTTAACCGCGATAGCCGTCTTGGTAAGGCTTTGGTTAACTTCGTTAAAGCGGATATTTTCGGTTTCTTGCTTATTGAACGCACGAACGACGCGGATACCGGTTAGACCTTCACGAGTGATAAGAGTGAGCTTATCAACCTTCTTTTGGATAACTTGGAATAGCGGATAAACGACTTTTGCCGCCATAACCGATGCAATAACCAAGATTGGGATGTCGTAAAGGAGTACGCTCGTCATCTTGAGTGACTTTTCGGCTGCCATAATAAAGCCACCGATAAGAGTGATAGGAGCAATGAGTCCCGTTCTCAAAATGAGCAAGAATACCTGTTGTATTTGGTTAACGTCGTTGGTAGAACGAGTGATTAGACTTGAAGTAGAATATCTATCAAACTCGATGAGTGAGAAGGTTTCGACCTTTCCGAATACCTTACTTCTAATAATAGCGCTGAATTCCGATGCTAAGCGTGCACTTAGGAATGCTGCAAGGATTGCACAAGCACAAGCGGCAACGGTTAGAAGTAGCATAATACCACCACGGGTGAGAATGAAGGTCATATCATCGGTTTGGGTGGTTTCGCCGTCGGGGAGCATCATATCCTTGTAGGTTTTGAACTCTACGAGAGCGATGCTGAAGCTCTCAAGTTCACCGGCTTCGAAGGCTTGTTTGTTAGTGCCGGTTGCACTTAGAGTTAGGTAGTTGCCAATTTTAATCCAAAATTGCTTCCACTTGGTACCAAAGGTCTTGTTATCTTTTAGAGGGGTCTTGGATACTATCATTCCGTTTTCATTGACTTCGGACTCATAGTATTTGGATAGTTCTTTGATGATTCTTGCGGGCTTTTTGTTATTTAGGCTTAGTAGGTTTGCAAGCAAAATATGGTCGTCGGACTCGGTGTACCATCCACACATACGAGTGATATCGTCGGTGATACTTGCAATTTGCTCGTCGGTAAACTCGTCGTAATGCTTGTTGGAAGTGATGAGTGCGTCAATCAAGATTGCTGCGTTATATTCGGAAGCGAGCTCTTGAGCATCGTCGTCGGTTATGCCGCGATAGGTCTCAACCCACTTTGCGCCTTGATACTTGTAGGCGTATCCCAAAACGTTGTTACAAATGATAACTTCATAGTCGGGCATCGGGTCTGCTCTGCCGGTATATGATTCCTTAGCAGTAGCAACTTGTTCGCCGTCAGCATCGCTATAAACGTATACGAGCTTATCTTGCTCGAGAGCTTTACCAAACTCGTCGGTTGCAAGACGATTGCCGTCCTTGTCCACGGGGATGGGCATAAGATTGCCGTATTCCGAATGCTTCATTTTGCTGATGCAAGCAGTCAAAATCATCCTGTTGGACTCGTTTTCCATAGCGTCTTCTTCCACTCTTGGGTCTTGGTTCAAAAGACTGTTAACGGTGATATCTTTATCTCCGCCCGTAATCTTAATGGAAGATGGATTGGTATTGGATGCTTGGTAGTTATCTTGAACGTCAAATACCAAAAGCGCGTTGATAACTTCCGCTATCCTTGCCCTATCGGTATCGTCGTAATAGCTTGCCCAAAAATCGGGAGACCAGTCTTCCCACTCGCTTTCTGCAACGTGTTCGTCACGCCACTCGAAAGCTTTTTCTTGATACGGCTCCAAGCCTTCAAGGAAAGGCGTCATTACGTCGTCAAATAGTTGTTGGCTGTCTTTAACCGGAATGTCGCGGAAAACGAAATTGATAATGGTGTTTCCGTCTTCTTCTTCGATGGCCTTAGCAAGGTCAAAGGTAGAAAAACCTTCCACCATCTCAAAAACGGGGATGGTATCTTCGTCATAGCCCTTTAGCGTTTTTTCGGAGTCTACGGATGAAAGGCTCGAAGGCTTTTCCATTTCCAAATGCTCGTAAAGGGGCTCGTAGTCGATGTAAATACCATCGTCGATAATCTCGGACATCTTCTCGGGTAGATAAAGTTCAGCAACTGCTTGACCCGTAACGAGAACGATGATAAGTGCTATCATCCACGCCATAGGTTTCAAATTGCGGAAAAGTTTAAACATTCCCAAGCCCTCGTTTTATAAAAAGATACAATAATTATAACGCACATACGCGCGTGTGTCAATACCGATTAGATAAAAACCTATTTTAAAAAAGTATTAAAGCTCCACAAAAAAAGAGCGAACTATTTGCGTTCGCTCTTAGTTAAGATTTGCGGTTATCAATTATTTAATAATTGATGCTTCCCAAGATGCAGGAGCTTGGTAACCCATAAGTTTTGCTACAGTTGCAGCTACGTTTGCAAGACCTGCGTTTTCGTTTTCGGCGATTTCGCAATCAACGCCGTATACGATAAAGGGAACCTTGTTAAGGCTGTGAGCCGTACGTGGTTGGAGTGCGCCCTTCTTGTTCTTCTCAAGCATTTCGTCGGCGTTGCCGTGGTCTGCCGTGATAAGAAGGATAGCGTTCTTTTCGTCGATAACGGGGAGTAGTCTTGATAATGCAAGGTCAACCGACTCAACGCCGATAACGGTTGCTTCAAAACTACCGGTGTGACCAACCATATCTCCGTTGGGATAGTTACATCTAATAAAGCCGTATTTTTCGGAGCGAATTGCACTAATGAGAGCATCGGTAACTTCGGCGCTCTTCATCCAAGGACGCTCGTCAAAAGATACCTTGTCGGATGGAATTTCTTCAAAAGTTTCAAGCTCCTCGCTGAACTTATCCGAACGGTTTCCGTTCCAGAAGTAAGTTACATGACCATACTTTTGGGTTTCTGAAACAGCGTATTGGGATACTTCTTTGCCTACTAAGAACTCACTGAGAGTATCTTTAATGCAAGGTGGCTCAACCAAGAAACGCTTTGGAAGATGTAGGTCTCCGTCGTATTGGAGCATACCTGCGTACATAACCTTTGGAGCGTTGCCCCTATCAAATTCAGTGAAGTCCTCGTTGTCAAAAGCCATACTGATTTCGATAGCGCGGTCACCTCTAAAGTTGAACAAAATTACGGAGTCGCCGTCGTTGATTTTGCCAACGGGAGCGCCGTTTTCGGTGATAACGAATGCAGGCAAATCTTGGTCGATGATACCGGGGTTTTCTGCTCTATAAGTATTGATAGCTTCAGTAGCTGAAGCAAAACCCCTACCGATACCGTGGGTGTGGAGATTGTAGCCGTTCTTTACCATATCCCAGTTAGCGCAGTAACGGTCCATAGTAATCTTCATTCTGCCACCACCCGATGCAATTTTGCCGTCGAAGCTGTCGTCGTTGAGTGATGCAAGGGTTTCTTCAAGCATATCAACGTAGGTTAGTGCGCTCGTTGCGGGAACGTCTCTACCGTCAAGGAGAATATGCACTCTTGCCTTCTTGACGCCTTGCTTCTTGCTTTCAGCAAGCATTGCGATAAGGTGAGATACGTTAGAGTGAACGTTGCCGTCTGAAAGTAGTCCAAGGAAGTGCATGGTTGAGCCGTTCTCAACTACGTTGTCTTTGAGCTCCTTCCAAGCCTTTGATTCGTAGATAGCACCACTTTCGATAGATTCGTTAACGAGCTTAGCACCTTGTGAGTAAACTTGACCACAACCAAGTGCGTTGTGACCAACTTCACTATTACCCATATCGTCATCCGATGGTAGACCTACTGCCGTGCCGTGTGCCTTAAGGTAGGTGTGTGGGCAATTATCAAGTAGCTTATCAAGGGTGGGAGTGCGTGCTTCAGTTACAGCATCGCCAAGTCCGGTTTTGGACTTGCCGATACCGTCCATAACAACTAATACAATTTGTCTATCCATATATCTTAGTAGTTAACAACCTTTGAGAAATCTTCTGCCTTGAGAGATGCGCCACCGATTAGACCACCGTCGATTTCGGGCATTGACATAAGTTCGGTTGCGTTCTTAGCATTCATAGAACCGCCGTATTGGATACGCATTGCGTTAGCAGCAGTCTTGTTGTAGAGCTTTCTGATAGCCTTACGGATGATTGCGATGGTGTCGTTAGCTTCTTGAGCAGTAGCAGTCTTGCCGGTGCCGATAGCCCATACGGGTTCGTAAGCAACAACGATTCTCTTAAGGTATGCCTTGTCGATGCCTTCGAATGCGCCGTTGGTTTGACGGATAACTACTTCAGCGGTCTTGCCGGCTTCACGTTCTTCAAGGGTTTCACCTACGCAAATGATGGGCTTGAGGCCTGCTTCGAGAGCTGCCTTAACTCTTGCGTTAACGCTTTGGTCGGTTTCGCCAAAGTATTGACGACGTTCGCTGTGTCCGATGATAACGTATTCAACCTTGAGCTCTTTGAGCATTTCAGCTGAAATTTCACCGGTGTAAGCGCCCTTTGGTGCCCAAGCAACGTTTTGTGCGCCAAGCTTAATCTTGGTGCCACGGATAGCCTTGCGAGCGGTATCGATGTTGGTATAAGGAACGCAAACTACAACTTCACACTTAGCATCAGCTACCAAGGGAGCGATTTCAGCAAGAAGCTTTTTGGTGGTTGCGTTGGTATTGTTCATTTTCCAGTTACCTGCGATGATAGGTCTTTTCATTATTGTATCTCCTTATTTAGAGTGGATTTATTTTTAAATGCGAAATGAGAAATGAGAAATGCGAAATTAGCTTCATTTCGCTTTTGCTTCATTCACAAGGATTTCAAGTTTATTCGGTGGAATAAACGGATTAGATGCGAGCTCTACGCGAAAAGCGGAAAATGCAAAGGATTGCTGTACTTAACGTACTGCGCCCTGCCGCATTTTTACTTGCACTAACGTTTATTCTAAGGGATAAACGGATTAGATACGAGCAAGACGAGTAAATGGTGATAGCTCAAGGGGTTGCTGTAGTAGACCTACTGCGCCCTGCAGAGCTATTACCTTTTACGAAGTATTGCGAAGTATATAATTCGTTTATTTGTTGTTTAGGCAAGCAACACCGGGTAGCTCAAGGCCTTCAAGGAATTCGAGAGAAGCGCCGCCACCGGTTGAGATGTGGGTCATCTTGTCAGCGTAGCCAAGTTGCTTTACAGCTGCTGCGGAG
>JAFTZC010000008.1 GCA_017461065.1 Clostridia bacterium
CCAATTATCAAGTATATACTCTGATGCAAGGCCACCCTCTACTCTCTTAACGGTGAGTTGGTAGTAGCCTTCCAACGCGTTCTTAGGGGAAGACGAAATAGAATATGGTCTTGTAAGCTCAATGCTACCAACCTTTAGTCTAATGGATAGATATTGACCTGCACTGAAATACGCTACCTTCTCCGTGCCTGCTTCAACGTCGGCAACGAGAGTATAAGTCTTAACGTCAGCGCTAAAAGCATCAACTTTTGCTACCTTTAGATGTTGAACGTCGGGGTGCAAAGCCTTTGCAATTTGGTTAGGATGATAACTACTTTCGTGCTTGAGTGGTTGATATGGAGCTTCCTTGATTTTACTTTCTCTTGCGGGCTCGAGTTTTAGGAAATCCGCAGGGTTTAATTTGCTGATTTTGCTTGCCATATTACTTACCTCCCTTTAGCTTGTTGACGACCCTGTGTCCTGCTTCTGCACCGGTCGTATATGCGCTGGAGTATCCGTCACCCATTATACCGTGACCGCCACAGAAACGAAGATTCTTTATGCCGTTATCTTTGACTTGTGATTGATTACGCATAATAACGTTGTCCCAGCCGGACGTTCTATATCCATATATAGTTCCTTCGGGAGATCCAAGATAACGAGCAAACGTTACGGGCGTTGCGATAGAAATTTCTTCGATATGTTCCATAATATTTATGCCCATAAGTTGTTCATAGTCGCGTATGTATTTTTCGGCAAGGTCGTTTTTATATTTCTTATAGTCTTCCGGCTTTATGTCCTTTGGTATATCCGATCCATACAACGGCATTGTAAAGAACATTTGGCAAGTGCCCTCTGGTGAAGCATCTGGGATTACTTTGTTAAGGCAGTTTACGATATAGAATCCGTAATCCAATCTATTGTCGTCTTGTGCGCGAGCGTTGCCATCGTTAGCAACGAATACGGTATAGTCCTTGATACCAAGCTCTTCAGGCGTGGCGTCAAGACCAAGGTAAATGGTTGCGACCGACATTCCAAAGGTTCTTGCGTTTGCGAGTTTTACGTCACGTTCAGGAATCTTTTTAGCATCGGAGCGAGCAAAAACGTTGTCTGCTATAACGTTGGAAATCACTTCCTTAGCATATAGCTTCTCACCATTTGCAATGACACCTGCAACGGTACCGTCATCGTTAAACAAAAATTCGGTTACTTCGCTATTGTAGCGAATTTCTCCGCCGTTTTTGATTATTACGTCGCAAAGTGAAAGTGATAGCTCGTGACTGCGAAGATGTGGCATTGCCGCACCATTATCCATATAGCTTGTAAGCATACTTAAGAAGTGCAAGCAGTTTAGCTCGTCCGTAGGAACGCCCAAATATCCCCAATAGGTGGTAAGGATGTTTTTGGCTTTCTCTGGCATTTCAAGTGCGTTCAAAACTTCTTCCGTGGAGTGAGATGCACATCTCATAAAGTCTGCGTGTTTGAGCACCATAACGATTGGATTGGGGTTGCCATTCTTTTTGGCAACGTAGTCAAGGGCTGCATCACATTTATCGTTTAGTTCAATGAACGTCTTGACCTTTTCTCTACATCCGGGCACGACTGCCTCGATACTATCATAAAATGGCTCCCTATAGGCTTTTAGTGTTGCGTCATATCCGTTTTCGCCTCTTACTATGGTACGATACATAGTGTCTTCGTATCTCCAATCGACCTCAGCACCTACGGAGTCGAATAACTTATATATGTTATCGGGCTTTTCCTTAGTACCAACGCCACAAAGCTCGTGCAGAGATGGCTCAAACTCAAATCTACCCCTTCTAAAGCTGGTTGCACAGCCGCCGGGCAGATTGTGTTTTTCAAGTAGCAAGGTCTTTAGCCCCGCCTTAGTTGTGACGGCAGCAGCAGCCAAACCACCATTACCTGCACCGACTACAATTACGTCGTAGTTGCTCATAAAAACCTCCTTGTATTTTTTATATTTATGATTATAAACCCATATTTCGCCGTAGTCAATATAGATTTTTAACATAATTCAAGCCCGAAATAATTCGAGCTTGAATAATATATTATTCAATTATGCTGATAACAAATTATCTTGAGAACCTTTCTGCATAATACGGGAGCTCACGCATTTAATCACCAATTTCCCTCCGGTAGGATTTATATAATAGCTATACTTCGTATCTTCAACGATTTTATCGGGTATACACAGTTTTTCGTAACGTCTAAGATATCCATTTAGTAAAGTATCAAATTTCCGTGTGCCGTTTTTAGAGAAAATACAGGTTACTTCATATTCCCCTTCTTCTGTAACTTGGAACGCATTAGAGCTTATTGTTATATTCGTCGTATAATCAGCCAAAGTCGTATTACTACTTGGTCTATATAAAACGTTCCTTTCCAAAATATTTTCATCATTGTTACCAATATATACGTATTCGTTTGTTTCTATATTTCTAATAGCAATATCCAAAGAATAACTGTCGTCCAACGTGTAAGGGGAATCCTCCGGCACGTTTGCGTGGGCAGAAAAATCAAGAACATACGGCTTAGTATTATCCAAATATATGGATAAACTTGATATCGGTAATTTTTTACCATAAAATGGTCCTATAATCGTTTCTGCTTGCGGAGCGTTTATCGTGCTTGTATTGATGGTATGCCACTCATGCTTAAGAGCAAAATTATCAACTATGATTTTCGCCGTCACGTCCATAAAATCTTTAGGCGTTGTAATTTGAGCATATTCTTCGTCGCTTACTCCCACACACGTGGCAAATTTTTTAGCATTATTGGATGAAATATCAAAAAATACTGATCCATTAGCAGATGGATAATCCAAAGAAGAAAATTGTTGGTTTACGTCAAGTACGTCAATCTTAGAATAACCATCGTAATTTGCTACCATATATTCTCTTCTAATCCCATATGGCGTATTTCCTCTTATATCCATACCACCTTCATCAAAACTATCTTCTTCTCTATATCTCGGAGCCGCAGTAATATGGTACTTAATAAACTCTTTGTCTTTTACATTTTTAAGGTATATATATTCCAAAGGGTAATAGTTTTGAGGGTTGTCGTTATATCCATCGCCAATTTGTGATTGCAAATAATGGTCAACTCCAACCGTATAAATCATACATTCTACAACCTCATCGCCATCTCCATTTAAAAAATAGTTGATGCGCATTACTTCATATTGCCTAAATGCAGTATCGTCAGAATGGTATTCCACAGACACACGATCTTCAAAATCTAAATACTCACTTCGTGTTGCTCCGCTGCGCCTTGTAATACTTAGTTTATTCTCATCCATTTCAACGTAATAATTCCAACCTTCATAATACGGAATAGATATAAATCCTTGTTCTTCACGCATAATAGGCATCTCAAACCATTGCCCAAAAGCAGGGACTTTATCTAAAACAAAGGCTATTTCATTTTTTACCTCGTGTATGTCATATCCTTGATATTTGCCAGATCCCGAATAATTCTCTATTGCTGCATATTTATTAACTAAAGAATTAAAAGCGTCCGCAGTCATAGAAACATACTGCTCGTCTTCTTCGTTAGATAATCCCATAAATGATATGGTTTTTCCCTCATTAATTTTAACAAACTTTTCTAAATCAGGCTTATATTGTGCATTTTTAACGATATTCAAAGCAGATACGCCTAATTCCTTGTTTAAACTTATCTTTTTGTTGAAATTAAAATATTTACACGAGGTTAAACATCCTAACAATAAAATAATTATTAGAATAAAACAGCAAACAATTTTAATTTTTTTAGCGCATTTACTCATAAATCACCTATATTGAACAAAAAATTAAGTTAGAGTTTCCATAAGTTACATATAAATTATACAAGCCCTGCTTGATCGTTGTCAATATACAATATTATCTAAAAGATTTCCTCTTGCTAAATAATACTTTTTAACATATAATTAACGTATTAAGTATATGTTATACTTAACAACTATTTGTGTAGGTGTGAGGATGAACAAGTTTTTATTAAAAGCCGAAGGTATGCTTGATAAGTTTTCAAGCACAATAGTTAAGGGCAGAAAAATTTGCTTGATAGTGTTTATTATTTTGACACTTGGATGTGCGTGTATGATTCCTTTTATTAAGGTAGAATACGACCTTACGGGACAAATGCCAAAAGATAGCTATACTGCAGACGCTATTGCATTACTAAAAGAAGAGTTTGACGACAAAGGTATGGCGTACGTATGCGCCGTAGGCGTAAGCGAAAGCGAGGCATCTAAGATTGCAAAGGACCTTGCAAAAATAGACGGCATCGCAGCCGTTACCTACGTGCCAGCTATGAACTATAAAAACAACAAGGCTCTTTATACCGTAAATCTAACCGACTACGACAGCACGAAGGGCGCTTTTGAAACCGTCGAAAGTGTTATCGATTATTTAGACGAGGCAGGCGTTGAACACTATCTCACGGGACAATCGGCTTTTTCATACTTCACCAAGGTTGAAACCGAGCAAAGCATAATCAAGGTTGGCATAGTAATAGTAGTGCTTATTCTTGGAATACTACTGTTCACTTCAAAGACCTATTTTGAAATGGTTATAATGATTATCGTATTCGTTGCCGCCGTTGCAATCAATATGGGAACGAATATGCTATTTGGTGGCATAAGTTATCTTTCAAATCTCGTTTCACTCGTCCTTCAACTCGCTCTTTCGCTTGATTATATGGTTATCCTTTTACATAGATATATGGAAGAAAGGGAACTCAAAGAGCCAACTCAAGCAGCCGCAAAAGCACTTTCAAAGGGAATCGTCGAAATCTTATCAGGCGCTTTGACGACCATAGGTGGACTTGGCTCGCTGTTACTTATGAGTATGCCCATAGGCGTTGAAATCGGATTGTCCCTTGGCAAGAGTATCATTGCAAGTCTCGTGACCGTTGTGTTCTTTATGCCGGCCCTTCTCGTAATGCTTGATAAACCTTTGATGAACTCAAAGCATAAGAGTTTCGTACCAAAAATCACACGCCCTGCTAAGGCTATTCTTAAAGGAAGAAAAATTATCGTACCCCTATTTGTCGTCATCATCGCACTATCTTTCGTGGGCCAGCTATACAATACCTACTCATTTAACTACAACGGCGGTAGTATGATTGTATCGGCACGCGAACAAATTGAGCCCGAATTCGGCACGCTTAACTCACTCGTAATCGTCGTACCAAAGGGTGATGCGGAAAAGGAAAGAGAGCTTGCAAACTACGTAGCTTCCTTTGACAACGTTGACTCGGTAAACGCCCTATCTACCATTGAGCTTGTCGAGGGCATTTACCTAACCGACGAGATTGCTAAGGATGATATGTCCACTTTGATGGCTACTCTTGCAGGCGGACAAGACTTAGGCATATTCGAGTCACTCGGTGGAGCTATGTTCGACGGATATTTATCATCAAAAGGCATCACCAACCCAAATACAAAAGTAAGGATAATAGACCTACTTGAATACGTTGCCGTAGAATATGGCGAAACGTTAAAGCCTGCACTTGGCGAATACGGTGACTTGCTCGACTCTCTTAGCTTTGCAAAATCAAATCTCGAAAGTGAAAACTACAGCCGACTGACTTTTAATATTTGCTCGGATATTGAAAGTGAAGATACCTTTGGCTTCCTTGACGAGCTCGGCGAAAATCTCCCCAACTACTATACCGAATTCTATATGACGGGTGAAAGCGTTGCTTGCTACGATATGGCATCCTACTTTACACAAGACAATCTAATCGTTTGCCTTTGCTCGGCTATATTCGTTCTAATCATCCTACTATTCACTTTCAAAAATCTACTTCTCCCCATCGTACTGCTACTTGCAATACAAGGCGGAATTTGGATTAACTTTGCAGTACCGTTTATAACCTCAACTCCAGTTGCCTTCATAGGTTATCTGCTAATCACGGCAATGCAAATGGGCGCAACTATCGACTACGCAATAGTGATTACGAATCGATACCGCGAAATCAAAGGTAACTACCTTGATAGATACGAAGCTATGGCCGACGCTCAAAACACGACCTTCCCAACGATAATTACTTCGGGCCTAATACTAACCGGCACGGGCTTTGCTCTTAGCTTGCTAACGACGGGAACGGTAGGAGCAATGGGCAGCTTGCTTGGTGTAGGTGCACTTACTTCGCTACTAATAGTTTTGTTCATACTCCCATCACTACTACTTGTAAGCGAAAAGTTGGTTGACAAATGCGACTTTAATAAGGTGTTCAAGAAGAAAAATAAGGCCACTCCCATTGAAGAACAAATAGAAAAAGAAAACGCATAATCTGTAGCTTTAGATACAAAACAAGCACCCTTTTGGGTGCTTGTTTTGCTTTGAGAGGATATATATTAAATGCCAACTATCTTGGAGATGCGGTCAATGGTTAGGTTGCATAGCTCTATCTTTGCCTTGTTGGTTTGAGCGCTTTGCTTCTCGATTAGCCACTCGTACTCGGAGTCACTCCTAAGGTTGGATAGGTACTTGAGAGCTTCGTCGACGAGCGTCTTCCAGTTTTCTTCGTCCATCACACCCTTGCTTTCTTCGATGAGAGTGAGCTTCATTGATAGGTATGCGTGGAGTTCGTCCTTGGATAGGTTTTCAAACGCCTTTTTGAGATCTCTCTTGTGCATTACGTGTTGAACTAACGCAGCCAATCCACCAATGCCGATTGGAATCAAGCTCCAAGCGTTAAGCGACCATACGCCAAGTCCAAGAATCATACCGTATCCTACTTCGTCAACGGACTTCTTTTGAATGCCGTAGAAGTTGTTTTCGTACTTCTTGTATAGCTCGTACATCATACCTTCGTCGTCAAATAGTACGTTTGATACTGCGTTTAGGCCATCTTCCCACGCTGAGTCCTTTGAAACCATATTGAGAGCAAATGAAAGAGCAAATTGCATTCTCATAAGGTTGTTCTTGTCGTGCTTGAACATCTTTTTGTTGATGAATGCTTTGAGCTTTTCGCTATCCTTTGCAAGCTCGATATCCTTTGAAGAAACCGACTTTTCAAATGCGGTTAGAGCTTGGATAGCTTCGCTTTTTGCTGCTGAAAGCTCGATAGTGTTCTTTCTTCTAATTCCGTTTGCAACTTCGCAAGCAATAGACGAGATAACTTTGGTGATAATATTTTTGCTATTTTCGATTTGAACGGGTTCGTTTTCGCTCATTTCCTTTTCAATAGCGTCAAGATTTGCCTTTAGATATACGTAAGTAAGGTTCTTTACTATGAGGTCCTTTATCTTAGCTGCCTTTTTTTGCTTTCTCATTATTTGAGTTCCTCCTCAATATACGATTTGATTTTACTTAGGTTCAATCTCTTTTCGTTGGTTTTTAGAAGATTGATTATTTCATTTAGGGTTGTCGTGCCCTGCTTTTGCTCGTTGAGCGTTCTAAACTCGGTTGCGCTAAATCCATCATCATACCAATGGTCGCAATACTCGTAAATGTCTTTTTTTGCCGTCGTACCCTTTGAGATATTGGTAAACAACTTTTTAACCGATCCCGGTATTGCGCTGAAGTTGCCTTTTTCGAAGTCCGAGATATATTTGTATACCGTTGGTCTTGTCTTTTTGAGCAACCTGGATAGTTCGGTGATGGAAATCATATCTGTGATTTTCATTGTTGACCTCCTGTGTTTGACACTATTTTACACATTTTGTAAAGTTCTGTCAAG
>JAFTZC010000078.1 GCA_017461065.1 Clostridia bacterium
CCTCACTCCTCATTCTCTTCCTTGTTTGCGGAGTGCAACGTAGCAAAGCCACTCATCATTCCTCACTCCTCATTCTCTTCCTTGTTTGCGGAGTGCAACGTAGCAAAGCCACTCATCATTCCTCACTCCTCATTCTTCATTAGTTCAACTACGCCATTGCGTAGTTAAACTTCGAGTTTTCATCAAAGCACCCTTCTATCCAGCCGCTTGGTCTTTCCGCCGCCGCGCAGTCAAAGGTAACTTGTGGGCTGGGTGCGCCTTCGGATACGTCTTGCTTGCGGTTGAAGTTCAAAGTGAAGGCTTCAAGGCCGATATGCTCAAGGCTAAGGGGTAGGTACACTCTTACGAGTGAGCAATTATAGAATGCCTTGCCCTTTATCTCAACGACGTTTTCGGGGAGTGTTATTTCTTCAAGGTTGTGCATTTCGGAGAATGCGCCGTAGGCAATAGTCGTCGTGTCGGTTAGCACTACTTTTTTGATGGTCTTTGGGATATCCACGTAATAGCTCTTTAGCGCTCCCCCTTCTGCATATTGCTTAGTGAAGCCGTCTATCGAGTTTTCGGAGTAGTCGAATACGTAGCCGAATAGTCCGCTAACTCCATCGGCGCCCCTATATCCGCCTGCAAAGGGAAGCGTTAAGGTGGTTAGTGCAGTCATACCCTTGAAGGTATATTCGCTTATAACCTTAACGGAGGCGGGCACGGTAATTTCGGTTACGGCGCTCTCGCCGTTGAAGGTCTTATATAGTCCGACTACTGGTAGTCCGTCGATTGTATCGGGCACGGTAATTATGGTGTCGCTTCCGCGATAATCGGTAAGGACTGCCATTCCGTCGCGAGCAAAGTATTGGTACTCGCCCGAAGTAATTCTGTTTTGGGCGTAGGTTATGCTATAACCGCTTGGGGTAGAAGCAAGGTTCCAACTACTGCTCCAACCCGAAAGCATATCTTCGTCGCTTTCAACGGTAACTTGCAAGCTCGACCTACATCCGTCGAAGATGGCCTTGCCCACGCCGAGAGTGGTAATAGGCAAAGTAGCCTTTTCAAGAGTGGATACGTTTTTGAAAGCGTATTGCCCGATATCGACGAAGCCAATGGGCAGCACCGCTTGGGTTAGCGCGGTACTTTCAAAGGCGTAAGCCCCTATTTCCATTAGGTTTTGGTTAAAGTTTATGCTACTAAGTGCCGTGCAACCGCTAAAAGCGTAATCGCCAACGGTGGTTAGGCTACTTGGGAGCGTTACGCTCGTTAGTTTTAGGTTGTCTTGGAATAGACTACTCTCAAGCGCCTTTACGCCTTCGGGGATAGCGTAGGTAGTAGCTTCAAGCGCATCGGAGTAGAATACCATTGTTTCCTTGCCTTTGGTGAAGATAATTCCGCCGTCGGCTTCGTAAACGGCGTTTGCGCTATTGATTTCGATACTCGTTAGCTCCACGCAGTTGTCAAACGCTAAGGGCGAAAGCGAAGTGACGGATTGAGGAATAGTTACGCTACTTAGCTTTTCGCACCCTTCAAAGGCGTATTCGCCTATGGTAGTGAGGGTTAGCGGCAGAGTGATTTCTTCAAGGGCAACGCATCCGCGGAAAGCAAGACGGCTTATGACTTTTATGCCGTCGGAAAGGGTAACGTTCGTAAGCGCCCTTGCGTCTTCAAAGCAAGCTTCGGGGATGACTTCCACGCTTGCAGGGATAAGGACGTCGTTGAGTTTTATGCAGCTTCTAAAAGCACCGCTACCTATTTTGGTTAGGTTTTCGGTACCACTTATAGTGGTAAGCTCGGTGCAGCCGCTAAAGACGAAGTTACCTATCTCGGTGACGTTTTGATGCAAAGTTACGCTCGTAAGGTTTACGGCATTAAGGAAGATTTGACTTTCAAGCTTTGTTACTCCGCTTGGGCAAACGAAGGTAGTAATATCCTTGCAGCCGTTGAAAGCGTTTGTGCCTATTTCGGCAACACCCACAGGGATATCAAAGTTTTCAAGCTCGGTGCAGTATGCAAAAGCCGAAGCCCCTATTTTGGTTATTTTGCTGTCTGCTGGGATACTTAGCGTTTCCAAAACTTTAGCGTTATATAGGAAGTATTCGGGGATTTCGGTTAGGTTTTTTGAAAGTGTGACGGACGTTAGCGAAGTGGTGCCGTATAGTAGATGACTGCCGATACTCGTTACCGCATCGGGGAGCACGAACTCCGTGAGCTTAGCGCAGTTATAGAAAGCTTTTGCGCCGATACTCTCAACGCCGCTGTCGATACCAACGCTTCTGAGGGAGGTGCAACCGCTAAATGCTTCGGCGCCAACGGAGAGCACGTTTTCGCGTATTCTAACGCTCGTAAGAGCAACGCAACCCTTATACGCGCCGTCGCCAATTTTGGTTATCGAGTCGTAAATGGTGGCGTATTGGAGTGAGCTGCAGCCGTTGAATAGGTTTTTGGCTATTTCGGTAATAGCCGTGGGAAGTTGAACGTTTTTGAGCGAAGTGCAACCGCTAAAAGCCCCTTCTCCAATGGTCGAGATGCCGTTTATCAGCTTGACTTCGGTTAGGTTTACGCAACCGCTAAAGGCGTTTTTGCCAATGCTGACGTAGGACGAGCCGCTTGGGAAGGTAACGCTCTTTACTTGGGTGTTGTCCTTGAATAGCTCGTCAGCGATAGCGGTTAGCTTTACGCCGTCAAGGCTTTCGGGGAGAGTGATGGTCGATGCTTGCTTACCAAGCGCGGTTAGCCCCGATATGGTGGAGCCGGTGCGAACGAAGTACGTGGTGCTGTCTACGCTAACCCACTTGGCGTATACGGTGATGTTACGAGTAATTTCGTAGTCGGTGGTAAATGGAGTAGTGCAAGCGGAGTCAAGATACCAACCGCCGAAGTTAAAATCTTTGAGGGTTGGGTCTTGGGGTAACGTAAAGGCTTGACCTTGCTTTACGCGTAGGCCGTTGACTGTGGAGCCCCCTTGGCTATCAAAGGTAATGGTATAGGTGTTGGGTATGCTTTCCACCACCCTAATCCAATGGGCGTATACGGTAATATCGTTTATAACTGCCGTTTGTTGCGAAAAGGGTTGTGTCCACACGTCTTTGTCGAGATACCAGCCGTCAAAGTTATAGCCAGTCTTTTTGGGGACTTGTGGCATTTGAGCGTTACCGCCCTTTTTTACTTCAACTGTGGTATAGACTTGCCCATCGACGTCAAAGGTAACGGTGAACAAAGAGTCGGTGCAAGAAGCAAGCACCAAAACGAACAAAGCAACGATTAAAATAACTGCGAGTAATTTCTTTTGCATAGTACTCCTGAATTTCTCCATTTTAATTATATTACGCGCGCACGGAAATGTCAATATACGGAGATAGATAAAATATGGTATTATCGACACCCTTGAAATTTAAAAAATATGTAGTATAATTGAATTGAGGTAAGTCCCTATGAATAAAAAGTTATTCTCGGTTTTAATATTACTCGTCCTTACCCTTACTCTATGTGGGGTGGTTGGTTGCACGCCACAAGGTGACGCAAACTCGCCGAGTGACGACGAAATTGTAGGCAATTTAATTTATGATAGAGAGTTGCTTTCTATAGACCAAGCAAAAGCCCTTTTTAGCAACGATTTTAATCCACTCCTACCCAAAGGCTACCAATGGGGTGAACACACTTATCAAAAAGAATATTTGCCAAACAATCAGCAAAAGCCAAGCACCCTACTTGCAACCAAAAACAACTACTATCTAACCATTAGCAACCCTAACAAATATCAAAATTCCCCAAACCCTATCTACGAAGCGTATTCCCTAATAGTTGCAACCGATAGCTTAGTAAAGTCGCCTACGAGCTACGGCGTAGCTCAAGCCGATTTAGACGCATTGAGTCTTCCCCTGTCTTGGTTGGAAAGTCCTAACGAAGACCTAAATTATTTTGATATAAACCATTTTAACGGCAGTCAGCTTGGCACAACACTAAGTTACGTTGAATACAACGCATATAGCGATACGATTAAGCAATATTACGCCAAGCACCAATATCCACGCGTTGATAAAGCGTTAAGTGAAAGTGGAAAAAGCCTTAGCGTAAACGCCCAAAGCGTAAAATACCACGTCTATCAAGAGCCAAATTACACCGAAGTAAGCGTCAACAATCAAGGCAAGCTGCTTATCAGTTACAAATTGTACGTTCATTTTAAGGTTGGCAACGTAAATTATGCTATTATAACCCCAATCGGCAAGGTACTATATAGTGCAAATATATATGAAGCTATGAGTCAAGGAACACAAGAAGCCGAAATGCTCAATGAAATTGAGTTTTTTACCAACCACGTAAGCAATTTTGACGTCATTGCTCAAAAAATGACCTGTCACTTAGTGAACACTTTAATTGGTTAAAAGGTAAAACAGCAAAATTTTATTTTTCTTGTATAAAATCCCCTATAGCGGCACAAACTAACGATACCGAATATAGGAGGATTTATTATGAAAGATTGTATCGTAAAAACAGGCGAAAAGCCCGGCTCAGGCAGTTATAACTGCACCAATTGTGGCACCGAAGTAAGTCTTGGCGAATACGACAAGATGCCACCTTGTCCTAAGTGCAACAACACTGAATTTAGCTGCTAAAACGCGACATTTTAGCGACCTACTAACGCAAATGCGAAATGCGAAGTGCGAAATGCGAAATTGGCTTTGCTCCGTTTTACTACGCAAACACGGAAAATTGTTAAATTATTAGACCTAAGCAATTGCTTAAGCTCATAAAACGCGTTAGTTTGGATGAAAGCCGACGGAAAAGATAAAAACCCATTGGGTTGCTGTACTCCTTGTACTGCGCCCGATGGGTTTTTGTGTTTTTCTATGGATTTCGCCAAAATAACGCGTTTTATAGGATTATGGTGACGGGTCCGGCATTCTCCTGACATATCTTCATATCCGCTCCAAAAACGCCGTAAGATACCTTTATCCCCTTTTCGCTTAGCTTTTTGCCGAGCTTTAGATATAGGTCCTTTGCGCGAGTGGGTTCTTCGGCTCCAAAGAAGTCGGGGCGATTACCGCGAGAGCAGTTTGCACATAAGGTAAATTGTGAAATCAATAGTATTTCATAGCCCTTATCGAGTGCGGATAGGTTCATTTTACCATTGTCATCTTCAAAAATTCGCATTTGAGAAATCTTTTTGGCATAGTAATCGAGTAGACTTTCGTCGTCCCCCTTTTCCACGCCGAAATATACGCAAAGTCCTTTGCCGATTTGGGATATAAGCTCATCCCCAACCGACAACGTTGCTCCGTTTACTCTTTGAATTACTGCTTTCATTTTTCACCAGCCTTTTTATAAAACGCGTTGCAAAACTCGTTTTGCACATCGTTTGCGCTTAGCGCAACATCATTGCTTTAGCACTTCGTTTGGCATTGGCCAACATCGTTTTTTCAATTTTTTTGCTTCAAAAAAACTTGAAAAACCGTCACTCCCTTCTCCGAATCGCACTCAATTCTTCCGCCGTGGTGCTCGGTTATGCTCTTTGCCATAGCTAAGCCCAAACCAAAGCTCTTGGCGTTGCTTTCTTGCGTGCGCGCTCTATCCCCTTTATAAAAGCGCTCGAAGATATAAGGCAAATCTTCTTCGGCAATGCCTTCGCCCGTGTTTTTGACGGATAGCACGATATACTTCTTTTGCCTATATAATTTTACTTCGATAATACCTGCATACGGGGTATATTTTATTGCGTTGTCAACGAGAATCAGCACCAGCCTTTCAAGGGAAGCCTTGTTACCTTTTACGATAACGCCACTCTCAACTTGGTCGATTAGGTTTAGTGCCTTTTCGTAGCAAAGCGCTTCTACCGATAGTATGGTGCTCATAGTAACGGCAGATAGGTCCACTTGGTCGTTGAGGTCTACCTTGTGGTCTTCGAGTTTACTGAGCTCCAACATATCTACGATGAGCGAATTGGTACGCTTAATTTGTTCTTCCATACTGTCAAGCCACTTTTCGTTTTCGGCTACGGTGGAGTTCGGCTCGCTCCTAATTACGCTTAGGTTTGCGTTCATTATGGTAAGCGGAGTTTTTAGCTCGTGGGAAGCGTTGGATATAAAGTCCCTGCCGTTTTTAAGCCCCTTCTTTACGGGGTCGAGCACGCGGTCGCTTAGTAGATATGCAATCAGTCCAACGGATGCGATAGCAAAAACGAACGCTACGATAAACCACGTTGCCGACCTAAACGCCAACATTCTCTCAAGCGTCCAATCGAAGAAAACGTAGTCGGTGTGGTCGCCGTGTGAAGCGTTAGCCACACGATAAAATCTACCGTTTAGCGTAAAGGTTTTTTGGTCTGCGTCGCTTGCCGAAATAGTCCTTTCAACCATACCTTGGACGTCTTTGTATTCAAGCAGGTACGGATAGTCTACAAATAGATTTTGGTAGTCCACCGTGCCGTCTTTTGATACCCTAAACAATATAACTCGCGAGTAAAGTGAGCGGTCTTCTTCGTAGTCTTCGGAGTCGGAGCCGCTGGAGTCGGGGTGGGCGCCGGGTAGCGAAATATTATACCTATGCAGCTCCATTACGGTGCTGAGCGCGTTATCTACTTCGTACAAGCTATTGCGGTAATCAATAAACCACAGCACCGAAAAAAGCACTACGAGAAGAATGCTTACGGTGGCAACGCAAGTTTCTACGAAGTGGATTTTTAGGCTTAGGAATAGATTTTTCGGTTTCATTTTAGTGCTCTCGGCTTATTTCTTTTGTAGCTTGTAGCCAATACCACGTACGGTTTCTATGGTGAAGTCGGCGCCTATGAATGCGAGCTTCTTGCGGATAAAGGAAATATAAACTTCCAAGTTGTTGGATAGGAAGTCGTTATCGAGCCCCCACACGCGGGTGATGATTTCTTCCTTATGTGCAACGAAGTCCACTCTCTCAAAGAAGTATTTGACTATACCGAGTTCCTTTTGGGATAGTTGTACTTCATTGGTGCCGGATTTAAGCACGCTGTTTGCAAGGTCGAGCTCGGTGTTGCCGTAGCTAAGGCGGTTGTCGATTGCGAGCGTCGATTGTCCCCTACGGAGCAGCGCCCTTACCCTTGCCATCAGCTCCGAAAAACCAAAGGGCTTGGCAAGATAGTCGTCGGCGCCAAGGTCAAGGCCTTTTACCTTGTCCATCTCGCCGCTAAGCGCGGTTAGCATAAGTACGGGCGTGGTGATTTTATTTTTACGCACTTCTTTTAGTACGTCAAAGCCGTTCATCTTGGGCATAAGGACGTCAAGAATAATTAGGTCGTAAGCACCGCTCAAAGCATACTCCAAGCCTTCTCTTCCGTCGTAGCAAGCGGTGACGTCGATTTTTTCCTTTTCAAACATATTGACGAGCGCGTAAGAGAGCGCACGTTCATCTTCAACGAGTAGTAAACGCATAGATAGCTCCTTTGTATAAAGATATTATAACATATATAGTATATAAAATCTACATTAAAAAAGGTTGAAAAAGCGTACTCAACAAAAATAAACGGCTCTAAAAAGAGCCGCGTAGTAATCTTAGTAAGTTAACCGGGAATTAACAAACCCGCTTATGTGCAGGTGGGCGAACTGCTGCGCCCTTTTGTCTTCCCCTAGCGTCAGGATTATCCCGGGGGGCTTGACATTATGCGCTAGACCCGTAAGCCCTTTTAGTTGTTAGGGTTCCGCATCACCGGCTAACTTCTGGGTATATTATAGCATAAGACTGCGAGCTTGTAAATACCCAAAATTTAGTAAGCCCTAAAGGTGAAATTAGGAATGCGTGACTTACGCAAGTGAAGTTGCTTCGCAGTGAAGTAACTTCGTAGTGAAGTTTGAGCATAGCTCAAGTGAAGTTTTTAGCTAAAGCTAAAAGTTATGGATTTATAAATTATAACCTTGTTTGCGTAGCAAAGCTCATTTCGCACTTCGCATTTCGCATTCTCTAAAACGCGATTATTTAGATGAGATACGAGCAAATAATAACACCCCAAAGGGTTGCTGTACTCCTTGTACTGCGCCCTGCAGGGGTGTTGTTACTTTGTGAAGTAGGTCGCTAAAGAATCGCGTTTTATTTAGTTAATGCACAAGAACAGAAGTACAGGAAAAAGTTCTGCGTTGCAGTACTGCTTAGCGTAGTATTAACTCCCCCTGCCGTGCTAATCATATTTTTGCTTAGGTGCTTATAGTTACTGCTGCTGCTTGCATCGGTGGTGGTGTAGGAGTAATCCTTTGAAGGAGTGGTAGCGCTAATGGTAACGCTTGCACCAAGCATACTTCTGCCGAGATTGTAGAAGTAGAAGCCGTCGGATGAAGTCTTAACTTGGTAGGTAGCTACCTTGTCGTCGACGGTTGCGGTGATATTGATAACGACGTCTTGTAGATATTGGTTTCTATTTAGGTTAATAAAATAGGTATCGTCACCCTTTAGATATACGTAACCGCAAACTGCGTAGGCGTTATCAAGGGTAAGGTCGGAAATTTGGTAGCTTTCAGCTTGGAAGCGCTCCATAGTATAGCTGGTGGTAGCTTGGGTGGTGGAGCTGTATTTTGCCATATTGTATTCGTGGCCGCGTACTGCTCTTAGATAAACGGTTGGGGTCCAAGCGGAAACTGCATACTTGACGGAAGTGGAAACGGAAGTTCCCATCATATTGTAGCCATCTACCATAGGACGGATGTCGGTTTCGGATTGGGTGGTGATAGAAGTCGAGTCGGAGCCGTTTACGGTATAAAGGAACCAGTCAAGGGTAGTTCTTTCTTTTGCTTGATAGGTTTCGCTCATCTTTGCCGAAAAGCTTTCACTAAAGTTTAGGTAAGCTACGTTCTTCTTGATAGCAAGGTACAAAGCGGAGTCGCCGCTTTCGGTTAGGGTAACCGTGTTATCGATAACGGATACACCTGAATAGCGATTTTCGTAACTATCGTAATATTCCTTGTCGCTTTCAACAAGGGTGAATACCGTGCCTTTGGGAGCAAGTTCTGCTACTGCGCTTGAGCCAAACTCAAGTGCTGAGCCCAAGGTGGTTTGTGAGTAGAAATCAACTACCGTTGCCGAACCGGTGTTTGATAGATATGGGTCGATAAGGTCGATTCTATCGGGAAGATAACCTACTCCGACCGCGCCGTTTTCGTATAGGTAATCAAGGTACTCAGCTGCACTTAGGGCAAGGATAGCACCCACGCCGTTACCGATAAAGCGTACTTCTTGGATATACTTTCCGCCGCTATAAGCAAGTTCGTCGGAGCTTGCAACTTTGAGATACGCGCTGATGAAAGCTTCGGTTAGGTTAAAGTCGGGGGTGGTGGTAACGGTATTGCCGTCCTTGTTGATATAGGTCATAGAAGAGGAGTTAAAAATCTTCTTTACGATATTGTCGTTCGTGTCGTCGGCGAAGTTTTCATAGTGGAATACGCCGATGTTAAAACCTTGGCGGTTCCATAGGTAGCTTGTCTTTTGTAGCGAAACGGAGCTTGCCATAACCGAAGCGGTGTAGTCGGTAGTGTCAAGGTTAATGCCGTCTTTTACGTTATATTCGCTCGCACCGCCTATTACGATAGCGGTAGGCCTATTGCTTTTAAAGGTAGTGGGGTTGCCGTCGGAGCCTATCCACTCGATGCTGAGACCGTATTCTGCGATATCGGTGGGCAGAGTGTAATCGAATGAAGGAGCTACGAAGTCGTTTGCGCCGTCGTCGGTGTTATCGTTGCAAGCAAATAGTGCAACGGAAGTGAGCGCAAGGCAGATGACGAGTAGAACTGAAACAAAAATCTTTTTCATTTTTCACCTATGTATATACGATAGTATAACTATTATAAACGTAAATAATTATGCTCGTCAAGAAAAAGCCCCCTTTTGAGCGCGTCACAAACTGAATTTTAGGTGATTATTGACAATTTTAGGTGGAGAATATATAATTTAGGTATGATTATCGTAGGACTTTCAAAAAACATTGATAGAGACGTGCTATTCACAAAAACTCTAAATGCATATTGTAACGTGCAATCTATTGCATACGAGCCTTATGCACTTAAAAAAGATGCTGACGGCAAGCCTTATATTGAAGGGAATTCTATCAAAGTTTCTATATCTCATAGTGGAGAATATTTGGCAATTGCCCTATCAAACAACGACGTTGGCATAGATATCCAAGAACACGTTGAAGCTGATTATTTACGGATAGCAAAACGTTATGATTTTAGTGCAGAGAGCTTGCTCGATTTTTACAAAAAATACACTCTTGCCGAATGTGAAGTCAAGCGAACAAACGGCACTTTGCCCAATTTCTTACGCTTAGCCAACCAATTAAACGGCATACACTATGACGGCATAAAGGGTTATACCCTTTCCATAACTCCAATAGACGAATATACAATAATTGAATTTTAACTAGTTTAAAAAATCCACTTGGTATTGTACCAAGTGGATTAATATTTATAGTTTATCGTGTGTTTCATCCCACATATCTTGCTTATCGTAGTAATTATTTTCTTCATCATGCAAGCCTGAATATGAAGAAATTTTATATCCTTCCGTATAATCGTGCCAACCTACCAAGGCATCTGGATCCGTGTACATTCTTTTGCCAACAGGTTCTTGCTTTGGCTCAACTCTCGAAATAAAGCTTTCAAGTTCTTCTTTCGTCATTTTATTTTCTTCTACTTTCTCTTTAGCTCTCTTCTTTTGTGCCGAGATAGCTTTCTTAGCTTCCTTCTTTCTTAACTCTAAGTCCTTTTCGATTTCAGCTAAATTTTCTTCTTCAATTTTTTGTTGCAAAATAGTATTAATCTTAATTGCTGGTGCAACGCCATAAGATTTATTAGTTACAAAGCCCAAATTTGAAGAGCCATTATAGTTTACGAGACTTGCCGTTTGACTTTCCACAGGTGAACGCAACCACCATTCTGCACAAGTGCCATATAGTTCACCATTGATTTGTACGCCGATAGCCCTACTAAAGTCAGTAGTATCTTTTATACGTTGTGTATCAGTATGTTTAGACTCTTTGGAAAATCCATATTTTTCGTTTATGGTATCAGCGTATGATAATAAGAACACTTTATCTTCTGTTTCACCCGTACAATGATGAGCGCCACCATTATTCGTGGTAGCATAAGAGTTATTAACTTTAGTTGATAGCAAAGCTTCTAAATCTTTTACATTGAACGCGCAATCTATAAAACTTGTGTTCAAGCTGTTTCTTAATCTAAGCTGAGCAATTCCGTTATTATAAGCTCCATCATATGAATAGCCGTTTAACCACATTCTAATTATACTCTTTTTGAATACTGAAGAACTAGAAACGACAGTTGCTTTGTCCATACAAGTTATTGAATAAGGCATAGCATCCAAAATACTATGAGAAACTAACAACGCTGTATCGTTCTCTACACATAAAATGTCCCAAAGTATTTGTTCAACCCTAAAATAATATTCTCTATGTGGAATTATTTGTTCTCCATTAGAAAACTTGTATTTATGCATGGTGTTGATAGGCAACATTTTAAATCTTACGTCTTCGGAAAATTCAAGATTAGGCAAATAAAACTTTTCTCCAACTGCATCTATAAAAGCCTTTTCTTCATTCATATTATATTTACGATCCAAGATTCTTGTATCCTTATCAACCCATAAACAGTAGTATGGCTTAGCAATAACCTTAGCATAATAACAACCATCGCTACCAAGATAATACCCCCTTGCATCTTGAATATTTGAAATTTCAACACTATCATCTTTTATGGTTTGGGGATATTCTCCAAAATATATGCTCTTCACTTCGTTACTCTTCATTCGTATAACTGCCTCCAATTTAATTATACTTATTCTAACACTATTTTTAGTGTATTGCAACACTTTTTTTAGTGTATTTATTATTATATTTGTATGAGTACGTTTGGCGAAAATCTAAAAAATGAACGTAAACTTGCAGGCTTCAATCAAGCCGAGTTCGCAAAATTACTGGGTACGACCCAACAGCGCGTTAGCGAATGGGAACGCGACAAAGTTGAGCCTACGCTATCGACAATAAAGGCTATTCTAAAAGCATTAAACGTAACTTTTGAAGACTTAGTGCAATAAAATTAAGGGAGTTTTACTCCCTTTTTCTTTTTTTCCTTGCTGAAAGCTTTAGATTAAAGAATGAATTGACCTTCGGTCATTAATTGCAACCTACGTTGCATGAATTGAGCACAAGTGCTCATAAATTCTCGCTATCGCTCCATTAAGGTTAAATTAGAGAAATACAAAGCTAAAGCTTTGCAATAAATACTCTCGCCTTGCGAGAGCAAGAAATACCATCTAACGATGGCGCGAAATACAAGTGCAAGCACTTGCGTTAAGGTTGGAGCATATACAAAGTACTACAATATACTTTAACTCTCTAATACCACAACGCAAAAACTTGTTTTTTGTATTTATTGCCTTGGAGCGTTAGCGTAAAGGTATTTATCGCCCGTAGGGTATTTATCGCTGAGCGTAAGCGAAGTATTTATCTTGTTAATTGCCACAATGCAAGCCTTTGCTTGCAATTCATGCCAAGCAAAGCGACGGCAATTCATGAAAAGCCTTTTGCTTTTCAATTCATGATGGCTTGCCATCAATTCATTGCGTTAGCAACTTCACTTGAGCTTAGCTCAAACTTCACTACGTAGTAACTTCACTGCGTAGCAACTTCACTTTCAAATGCGATTTCGCATTTGAAAACAAGCTCCGCCCTTTCTCGTATGCAAGTTTTCTCAAAGTAGAGATTTTCAAGTGGTATCCACTCGTTAAAAAAGCGTTTTGCCATTGGGGCTGAGTTGCGTTTTTCGATACGTGTGCGTTGTTGCATATTAGAAATATCCAAAAATACCCCTAAATCATAATATTTGGTTAGGTCGGGGTGCATCGAGTACGCCCCTTCTATTATTGTGAGTGGCTTTTTAGTGAGAAGAATATCATCGCCGAGCGTCATAGTCGAGCAGTCGTACTTGCGATATCTTATGGGCAAGTCCTTTGATAACGGAATAAGCACTTCTTCCAAAAGTCTTTCCCTATCCATATTGCCACCCACTTCGCTTAATCTATCGGGAGTGCGTTGCTCGGGGCGTAAAAAGAAGTCGTCCACGTGGATGACGTTACAATCGTAAATCTTGCTTAGCGTAGCGGCAAGAGTTGTTTTTCCACTTGCGCTACCACCGTCAATGGCAACCACCGTCTTGCCAACACCGAGCAAGCTATCGATTTTTGCAAAAAGCGGTAAAAAACTCACAAATTCATTTAAAATTACTCGGTAGCTGGGTTTATAGCTATCGCGGAAAATCTCGGAGTGGTGCAAAGAGCCGTAACCCGTCTCCTTCCAGCTTGCAAGAGCGTCGTCAAACTGCGCCAAGCTAAAAGGTAAGGCTTTTTGTTCAATAAGCTCGCGTACTACTTGGAGTTTGGTTTCAAGGATATAGACCTCCCCCACTTCACTTTTTGCCGACTCAAAAAATAGCTTGCCAAGGGTATTTGGGCTCAAGCCTTTAGCGATATAGCCAAGGTGCACACGGCTAAAATTGCCGTCAAGGGGCTCCACCAAATCTTGAGTACGTTCCAAATTACTTTGGTACTCGCAAGTGATATACTTAACGCACTCGGCAAGCGAAGTCACCAAGTGTTCACTCCCAAACGTACTTTGATGAAGATATTTAAAAATATCTTCAATTTGAGCGTTGGGATAGCGCCTAAAGTGTTCTATCAATAGATTGCGAGTGTGCTCCATATCTTTCATAGTACTCCTTTAGCGGTTACGATTTAGTATTTTGGGATTGTCGAGCACCATCACGAGAATGGGGATAAGCACGAGTTGAACTATTATGCCGGGGATAGCGTTTATAAATGCGCCTGCAAGGAAGGCGGAAAAAGCAAAAGTACCGCCGCTAAAGCTTGTGCAAGCGAGCATTGCAATACCCCATACACCCCTACCGACAAGCATCGCAACTATGAGCGAAAGATATATAAAACCCTTCTTTTTGGGCAAAATCTTATGCATAACGCCACTTACTGCGCCGTAAGTCAAAAGCTCCAAAGCCATACAAACAGCGGTTGGGAAAAGCGGTGGCATACCGAGAGTAAGCGAGCGGAGTATGGGCGCGATAAGACCAATAACCCCACCCCAAAGCGGACCACAGAAAAAACCGCAAAGCAAAACGGGGATATGCATTGGGCAGAGCATCGCACCGATTTGCGGAATTTGTCCCGTCAAAAACGGCATAACCAAAGCGAGACCTAAAAACAATCCCGAAAGAACAAGTTTTAAGATGGCTTTGCGTCTGTTCATATTCTACCCTTATTAAATGAATTGACCTTCGGTCATTAATTGCAATCTACGATTGCATGAATTGAGCATAAATGCTCATGAATTCTCGCTATCGCTCCATTAAGGATAATTATATAATTAATACCACAATGCAAGCTATTGCTTGCAATTCATGCAGTTTACTGCAATTCATGCTTTGCCGTAGTCAAAGCAATTCATGCCACAAAGTGGCAATTCGTCGAGAAACCACTCCTAATTCTTCAATCTCATAAAATGTGTTTTATCTGCCGTATTTGGTAATCAAATATCGGTAATACTCCCCGTCCACGTCGTCCAAAGTGTTAAGCGTTGCCCTAAACTCCCAGTTGCCGTCGGGCTCCCCGGGGATATTGGTGCGCGTATCGGCGCCGTAGCCCGTTAGGTCTTGTAGTGGCATAATGGCAACGTCGGCAGAGCTTTGCATAATGAGTTTTGCCACAGCCTTAGTAGACTTACAATATCTACCACCAATGCCCCACTCGTGCTCGCTCACTTCGATGTAGTCAAGTACGCCTGCTCTTACGTCACTGTCAAGCTCGTAGAGCCAACCGAGCGTGGTGTTGTTATCGTGGGTTGCCGTGTAAGCGTAAGTGTTTTTGGAGTAGTTGTAAGGAAGGTGTATATTGTTTCTATCTCCGTCGAAGCCAAACTGCATTACTCTCATTCCGGGGAAGCCGGTTTCTTCAAGATAAGCAACGACTTTGTCGTCGATTATACCCAAGTCTTCAGCTACGATTTTTGGATTTTTAACGCGCTTTTCCACAGCCTTCCAAAGCTCCATTCCGGGACCCTTTTTCCAAACGCCTATTTTTGCGGTTTTTGAAGTTACGGGCACCGCCCAATATTCACATAGACCCCTAAAGTGGTCAATTCTTAGAATATCGTATAGCTTCAAGCTGTGCTCGATACGGCTCACGAACCACTCGTAATTTTGAGTGCTCATTTTGTCCCAATCATACAATGGATTGTTCCATAGTTGACCCTCAGTTGCAAAGTAATCGGGCGGTACTCCGGCTACTTCCGTTGGCACCAAGTTCTCGTCAAGGCTGAACACGTTTGCATTTGCCCATACGTCGGGGGAGTTATATGCAACGTATATGGGCATATCACCAAATATCTCCACGCCACGCGCGTTGGCATAGGCTTTTAGCTCCTTCCACTGCGTGTAGAATAGGTATTGCTCAAAAAAGTAGTAGTCCACTTTATCCTTGAGCCTTGCGCGCTCCTTTTCAAGTGCATCCGCCCTTCTAAATTTAAGGTCGTCGCTCCAGGTTGCCCACTCGATACCGCGTTCTTCGGCTATAGCCATAAAGAGAGCGTAATCTTCAAGCCAATACGAGTTATCAGCCCTAAAGGATTGGATTTTGGCTTTTAGGTCGTCGTCCACGCGGCTAAAAGCGAGCTTGAGCGCCCTACCTTTTAGCTCCTTGACGGCATTATAGTCTACTCTATAGGGGCTATTAATTTTAAAGCCGTTCTTTTCTTCGTCACTTAGGAGATTGCTATCCAAACCACTAACGTCAACGAAAAGCGGATTGCCTGCGTACGCGGAAATACCCGAATACGGGCTATTGCCGGCACCGATAGTCGTGATAGGTAAAATCTGCCAAATTTTGAAGCCGATTTGCTTAATAAAATCGACAAAATATCTTGCTCCCCCACCAAAATCGCCGATACCGTACTCACTCATCAGCGAAAATATAGGTAGCAACACGCCAGCCTTTCTCATTGATAGCGCTCCTTAAAATAATAATATAAATATAATAACACAATAAGCAACTTGTGTAAAGATGCAATCTTACACAAGTTGAAAAGCAAATTTAGTGTTATGAAATGCTTGCCTACGGCAACATGAAATGCTGCAAGGGCAAGCCTTGCACGTGAAATGCTGATTGCTCTCGCAATCACGTTAAATGCTTTGCCGGGCGGCAAACAAAAAGGTATTTAAAGTATATATTAGGGTGTAAAGTTGCTTTTTACTCCTTAGAATATGCTTAATCCTTTTCGCAAGCGTTAGCTTGTCATTTCATGCCGAGCGTAAGCGAAGGATATTTCATGCACTCGCAGGGCGAGTGGCATATCATGTGGCGTAGCCAGCATTTCATGGCAAAAGCACCGCCTTTTGCACAAAAAAAAGCAAGCCTTTCAGCTTGCTTTCCAATTAATCTGCTTTTTCGACCACTATCGTTCCGTCGTCCGCCGTGTGCGCCACTTTTAGGTTTTCGCCTTTTGCGATGTTGAAGCTTTCGCTTACGACGTCCACCACTTCGCCTTCGACGTTTGCAACGCCTATTGGATTTACGTCGGTTAGTGCCGTGCCGTACTTACCAACGCTTTCGGGAGCAACTTCGCTTTTTGCGGTATCAGGCAAAGGCGAGCGCCTTACCCAACCGTTTTTAGCGGTTTTTGCAAGCACCAAAAATGCAATCAAGGTTGCAACCGACTCGATGAATAAGGTTAGGAATATTTGAGCGTAGATATTGCCGTCGCCCACGCTAACGCGAAGGACGATACTAAGGGCGATGATTGCCGCCCCTACTATGCCGAATATGCCAAATCCGGGTTGAAACAGCTCGATTAGGATAAAGATAAATCCTAATACCATAAGTAGAGCTACTATCCAACTCATTCCTTGAAAATAAATTGCGACTTCAGTAAAAAAGCTCATTGTAATCTCCGATTATTTACCTGCAGCGTCGTAACCGAGTTGAAGTGCCTTGAGATTTGCAGGGATAACTTTTGGTTTATTTTGGAATTTATTTTCTATCATCTTTGCGACCAAGTCGAGTTCGAAAAGACCGCTAAGCTTGATATACGCGCCAAGGATAACGATATTTGCGGTACGAGCGTTGCCGGCTTCAAGAGCAAGCTCTTGAGCGTCGATATAAACGGCTTTGACGTCGTCTCTTTCAACCTTATCGGGGATAAGAGAGCTGTTTACGATAACGGTACCGCCTTCCTTAACCTTATCAACAAACTTATAAAGGCTGGGCTTATTCATTGCGATTAGGCAATCGGGACGAGCAACGATGGGGCTTGCGACTTCCTTGTCGCAAACAACGACGCTACAGTTAGAAGTACCGCCACGCATTTCGGGGCCGTAGCTTGGTAGCCAAGTTACTTCCTTGCCGTCAGCGATAGCTGCGTAAGCGATAAATTGACCAAGACTGAGAACGCCCTGTCCGCCGAAACCTGCTATTATGATTTTTTCTTCCATATATTATACCTCTAAAATCAAAAATTGTGAATACCCAAAATTATTCCTTGTCGATATCTTTGAATACACCGAGTGGGAAAACCTTAGTCATTTCGTCTTTTACGAAATCGGCTGCTTGGGTGGGAGTCATACCCCAGTTGGTGGGACAGCTCGAAAGGAGCTCGACCATACTAAAGCCTTTGCCTGCGATTTGGTTTTCAAAGGCCTTTTTGATGGCACGCTTTGCCTTGTTGACGTTGGCAGTATCACTAAGAGCGCATCTTGCGATATAGCTTGGGCCATCAAGGGTAGCGAGCATTTCGGAAACGCGGATTGGGTTACCGTTTAATGCTACCGAGCGACCTAATTGGGAAGTAGTTGACTTTTGACCGATAAGTGTAGTTGGAGCCATTTGACCGCCCGTCATACCGTAAATTGCGTTGTTGATAAATATTACGGTAACGTTTTCGCCACGAGCTGCGGCGTGGATAATTTCGGCAGTACCGATACTTGCAAGGTCGCCGTCGCCTTGATAAGCAAATACTATCTTATCGGGGTGAACGCGCTTGATACCCGTTGCAAGAGATGGAGCTCTGCCGTGAGCGGCTTGTTGCATATCGCAGTTAAAGTAGTTGTAAGCAAAAACTGCGCAACCTACGGGAGCGATACCTATTACGTTGCCTTCCAAGCCGAGTTCTTCCAAGCACTCTGCTACCAAGCGGTGAGCGATGCCGTGGGTACAACCGGGGCAGTAGTGCAAAGGTGTATCGGTTAGCATATTGGTTTTCTTAAATACGACTGCCATATTATTTGCCCTCCTTAGCGAGAACTACGTTTACGATATCGTCGGGAGTCATAACGTTACCACCCGTTCTACCGTAGAATTCAACGGGCTTAAGACCGTTTACTGCAAGACGAACGTCTTCAATCATTTGACCCATACTTAGCTCGATGGTTAGGAAGCTCTTAACACAATCTTTTTTAGCAAGGTCGTTGAGTGCTTTTTCGGGGTAAGGATAAAGGGTGATGGGACGAAGTAGACCAACCTTGATACCCTTTTGACGGAGCTCGTTGACTGCGCTCTTAGCGATACGAGCAACGGTGCCGTATGCAACTATTACGATTTCTGCGTCGTCGGTGAGATATTCTTCGTATCTTACTTCCTTTTCCTTTAGGACGTCGTAGCGCTTAAATAGACGATGGTTTACTTCTTCCAATACGTCGGGCTCGATGTAAAGTGAGTTGATAACGCGTCTATCCTTGCCCTTGCCGGTGCCGTCGGTTGCCCACTCCCTTTTGGGGAATGTTGCAGGGTCTTTCATTTCGGGGAGCTCAACTGCTTCCATAATTTGACCTATCATACCATCGCCGAGCATCATAACGGGCATACGATATTCGTCAGCCTTGTCAAAAGCGTCGTACATAATATTTACGGCTTCTTGGACGGAGCTTGGAGCGTAAACGAGCATATGATAGTCACCGTGACCACCGCCCTTTACGGTTTGGAAGTAGTCGCTTTGAGCAGGTTGGATTCCACCAAGACCGGGGCCGCCTCTAACCATATTGACGATAACGCAGGGAAGCTCAGCGCCGCAAATGTAACTGATACCCTCTTGCTTAAGGGAGATACCGGGAGAGCTTGACGAAGTCATAGCACGAGCGCCGGCACCTGCTGCGCCGTAAACCATATTGATAGCCGAAACCTCACTTTCAGCTTGAATGAAGCATCCGCCTACTTCGGGCAGTCTTCTCGAGAGGTATTCGGGAATTTCGTTTTGGGGAGTGATGGGATAGCCGAAAAAAGCTCTACAGCCACCGCGAACGGCAGCTTCGGCAACGGCTTCATTACCTTTCATTAAAACCTTCATAATTCCTCCTATCTTTCCACAGTGATTGCTGCGTCGGGACACATAACTGCACAAGCGGTACAGCCGATGCAAGCGTCACTAATTTGTTCAGCAACAAAGTAACCTGCTTTGTTAGTTTCTTCTTTAGAAAGAGCAAGTACGTTCTTTGGGCAAGCTCTTACGCAAAGCCCACAACCTTTACAGGTATCTTTAGCAATAATAACTTTAGCCAAAATTCTATTCTCCTATTAAATAAAATTTATTGTCGCATATTATATCACACGCGTACGCATAATGCAAGCAAAATGTTTTTGTGTAACAAAAAAGTTATATCCGTAGCTATAGATACAATTTTTTTGTATCCACAGATACTAATATAACGCTAAAACATCAATTCTCCTTGTTTGCGCAGCTTAGCGAAGCAAAGCTAATTCCGCATTCCTCATTCACCATTCCTCATTCGTAGAAAATAATCCCTACAAAAAAAGTCCCGATTTTAATCGGGACTTCCTTTAGTTTTTTGTAGAGATTATTTTCTACGATACTTGTTGAAGAGGTCATTGTGAGAAACGATTCTCTTAGCTTCTGCTACGTATGCGTTTTCACGAGCGGGAGCTACAACGGGCTTTGGAGCCTTCTTAACAGCAGCCTTGGTTGCAGGAGCAGCATAGCCTTCTCTAAGAGCAGAGGTGGGAACTGCGATGAAGCCGGTGTAAGCATAGGTATATTTGCCTTCGTATACGTTGATGTCGTAAACGTCGATGCCCTTACCCTTTAGGAGGTTAACCATAGGAAGAACGTCACCTTCGCCGGTGATAAGACCTACAGCGTCGATATTGCCAACAGCAGCGATATCAGCAACGTCGATAACTTGACGGCTGTCGAGCTTGTTACGGCGGCAGCTTGCGCTTGGTAGTGAAGTTTCAAATCCGTTAGCGGAAATGTACTCGTTGAAGTCACGGTTACGCTTTGCTACGTATCTGTAGAACTTAACGGTTACTACGTCGAACTTAGATTCAAGGTTCTTTACGATTTGCTTGAAGCCTACGCAGGTAACTCTAAGTGCACCGATATCAGCAAGAATAATCATTTTTGGTTTGCTCATTTTTTTGTCCTCCGAAAAAGGTTTATTTTTATTTTTTTATTTTAAATTGTTTTCTCTATAATAGTAATATAGATACTGCTGAGCGTATCCGCTCAATGGACCAAAGTAGGAACATAATCTATTTGCTTTTTGCTCGGGAGTTAAATCTCCTTTGCCAAACAAATCGTCGTAAACTCTTTCCGTCCAGACGTCTACGGGGAACACGTCGGTGCGGTGGTATCCAAACAGCAATATGCAATCGGCTACCTTTCTCCCAACACCCGTAAGCTTCATCAGGTGACGGCGAGCGGTGTCGGTATCCATCGCGCTGATATCAAGGTTAAATCCGTTTAGCATTGCGTCTACGGTTTTGACGAGATAGCTTGCACGATAGCCGGCGCCTAATTCCTTATAAAAATCTTCCCCTTTGCCCTTTAGAGCTTCGACACTCGGGAACCCGAATTCGTCGTCTCCTATCTTGAGACCGCTGCGAGCACACAATCTTTCGATTATACCCTTTATGCGGGGGATATTGTTGTTTGCCGAAATGATAAAGCTAAGTATCATTTCATAAGGGTCTTGGTTAAGGATTCTTATGCCGTGGCCGAACTCAATGGCCCTGTCCAGTGTCCCAAAACAACCGGATAAATCGGCTTTTATGGCACCGTAATCCCTATTTAGGTCAAAGTAATTTGCCCACTCCAAGGGATTATCTGAATCTATTGTAACACAGCCCTGTATATAAATCAAGCCACAAAATGAATTTTTTGAAAAAACTTTGTGGCCGGAATTACAGTTTAGGTACCTAAAAACCTGTCCGCAGTCTAAAATATGCTTTGGAAGGAATTCTTGGGTATCTTTTATTAAGATGTTATTTGAGTTAATTTCGTAATTCATTTTTAGCTAAATTTTGAATTACATTTGTAACGTTACTAATTTCGTAGAATTAAGCTTCTTTTGCGTAAACGCTAACTTGCTTATCCCTACGACCTTTGCGCTCGAAACGAACAACACCATCGATAAGAGCAAAGAGAGTGTCGTCCTTACCGATACCAACGTTGTTACCGGGGTGGAACTTGGTGCCTCTTTGTCTTACTAATATGTTACCAGCGAGAACGAATTGACCATCACTTCTTTTTGGTCCAAGACGTTGTGCATTACTGTCGCGTCCGTTTTTGGAGCTACCCGAACCTTTCTTGTGGGCGAATAGTTGCAGATTAATAAACATATTTGCAGTCCTCCATTTTAATGTGGCGTTTGTATCCATTTGCCAAATCTCTTAGTGCAATATATAAGGTATCTAATATTGCGTCCGACTTTTCGTTAGTTTCCGAGATTTTGAAGCTGAGATATCCTTCGCCGATGCTACTTTCCACGTTGAGCTTGGCGACTTCCTTTAGTCCCATAAGAGCGCTTTGAGTAAGAGCGGAGATTGCCGCGCACACTATGTCGGTGCCTTCTTCTCCAAAGCCGGTGTGGCCTTTTACTTCGAGCTCCATTATATGCCCTTCTTTGTGGAAAACTTTGATTTTGGTCATAACACTACTAACCTACGATTGATAGTACCTTAATTTCGCTATAAGGTTGTCTGTGACCTTGTCTCTTACGAATGTTCTTCTTTGGCTTGTAGGTGAAAATATTGAGCTTTGGACCCTTGCCGATAGAAACGACTTCTGCGTTAGCCTTGTAGGACTTAACAGCCTCACCTGCAATAACTTGACCGTCTTTGTTAACCATTAGAACGTCAAGTTCAACGGTAGCACCAACTTCGGCTTTCTTAAGGAGTTCTACCTTAATGGTATCGCCTTCAGAAACCTTGTACTGCTTACCACCACAAACGATTATTGCGTACATACGATTTACCTCCCTTTAGGAACTCGCCATCCAGGTGACGCGATTGCGTGCTTAAAAAACCTCTACTGAGCGGCTTTCTATAAGATACCATAATAAAATGAGATTTGCAAGCAAATATTATATAAATATAATAAAAATTGTTAGGATTTTATAATTTTTCCACCGTGACGCGATGGTTTTTGATTACGAACTTGCTTACGCCCTTGGGAATACGAATGTGATATCTATCCTTCTTGGCGTAAGGAGTGCTGAATATGGGTGCGTTTATGCTAACGGTAGCGCTGCCTTTGGTTTTGATAAAGAAGGAGCAGCCACTCACTTCGTTTTTGAGATTTCTCACGACCGCCCTGGCTCCTACTATTTCCATAGCTTTTACGCCGCCGACAGCAAGATAGCTATACTCGTCACTCAAAGAAACGTCGATTTTTTGACCAAAAATGGTCAAATTGCTGATTTTTACGTCCTTTCCTTGCGTAGTGCCAAAAGCAATAGAGGGGCATAGGTCGTCCATAAAATACTCGACGTCGACGTAGGTAGCAAGCAAAATTAGCGGATAAATGGTCGCATTTGGATTGGCGTTATAGAGCTCCACGCACTTTTTAGAAAGTGCGTAAAGTTTTTGGTCGTCACCCACCGCCCTATAGAGTAGATAATTCGTGAGCACGTCCACTTCACTAAGCGCCCCTTTTGTTTCGCCCACGCCGTTTATTAAGCCAAGGTCGGTTGCACTTTCGCCACAACCAAGCACGATGCTCATTCTCTCAAGTACGTCACGATAAATTGGGTCGTCGTTTGATTTTTGATTAGCTTTGCTAATCAACTTTTGATAGCACTCGCCGAGTAAAATGTGATTGCGTTGTCTTATAAACGCCATCCAACTAACGAGCGCGCTAAGGGTAGAGCCGTCCACGAGTGAGCATACGTTCACACCTTGAACGTCGCCTATTAAGATATGCCTAAGTGCGTCTATGAGCAAATCTTCATTTGACTTATCGGGGTCGTCGGTCAAAAGATACTCCCCGTCCTTAAAGCTAACTTGCGCTCTAATTTTAGAGTACACCGCGCTCATATCCAATCTAATGCCCGAAGTAACCACCTTGTCGGAAACGCTCTTCAAGGTATAGTAGCTCACCGCCTTTTTGATTTCAGCAAGCGTAACCCTATCCCTTTCCGTGGCGTCGCCAAGCGAGATAAAGCCGTATAGCTTAGCGCCAAGAGCCGAGCGACCAAGCCAAACGGTAGCGTGGCTGTCACCTTCCGACAAGCCGTCCAAAGCTCCTTCGTATAGGCTCAAGTACAAAGCGCTATCTTCGTGGCGTTTTGGCTCGATTTTGAGCCTTTGGGGCGCTCCTAACACGGAGTAGGTTGCCCTTTCTAAACTTGGTGGTGCAATTTCGTCGGTTTCCAAGCTTAGCCTTGCGCCCACCTTTACGTTCCCTTTTAGAGTAAGGCAAAAGGCAAACGAGCGCTTTGAATATCTAACTGCGCTTAGCAAAACTTCTTTACAAACGTAGGTTGCGTACCTTTCCGAGCTTTCTTTTTGGGCTATCTCCATATTGATAGAGGAGCCGTCTTCTCCAATTAAGTCAAGCAAAAAACGATTACCCGTCGGGGTAACCATTTCGATTGCATTGTGCTTAAAGAGAATAGCGTAGGACATTGCTATCTAACTCTATTTATTATAGGCAAAGAGCAACTGCGCCGAGCATACCTGCATCGTTCTTGAGTTCTGCCTTGCGAACCAAAACGCGTGGATTGCGATGTCCGCCGTAGGAGTAGCGGTTTACACGGCGTTGAATTCTTTCCATTAGGTAGTCGCCTTCGTTGGAGATACCACCGCCGATAAGCACTACGTCGGGACGGAATAGGTTTACGTGTGAGATGATGCCTTCTGCAACGTATCTGATATAAGCGTTGACTACCGCTTTGCCTGCCGCGTCGTCTTCACGAGCTGCAAGGAATGCCGTTTTGCCGCTTACCTTGCCCTCTTCTTCGGCAAACTTTACCATTAGGGAGTCGGGGTGCTTTTCGATTGCGCGCTTGGTTTGGCGGATAAGAGCAGTTGCGCTTGCATAAGCTTCCCAGCAACCGCGCTTGCCACAGCTACAGGGCTCGCCACCAATCTTAATACCGATATGGCCCCCTTCTGCGCCGGCTCCCATCTTGCCTTCCATAAGCTTGCCGTCAACCACGATACCCGTGCCGATGCCGGTGCCAAGGGTAACTACGATAACGTCGTTGTATCCTTTGCCTGCGCCAAAACGTTGTTCGCCAAGAGCTGCTACGTTAGCGTCGTTACCGATGAAGGTAGGAACGTCTATATGCTTTCTAAATTCCTTTACGATTGGAACTTTTTCAAAATTAATGTTATTTGCGTAGGTGATAACGCCGGTTTTGGAGTTGATAGTGCCGGGGATACCCATACCTACTGCCGTGATATCAGCGGTAGTCAGACCCTTTTCTTCTACGAGTGAAACGCAAAGGTCTGCGATATCCTTTACGATAGCCGAGTAATGTGCTTGAGCGTTGGTAACAACCGATTTTTTGGCGTAAACAACGCCGTTTTCGTCAACGAGACCACCTTTAATGCTCATTCCACCGATGTCAATACCGATATAATACATAATTCTTTCTCCTTAGATTGTCGTTACGACCAAAGTTGCCTTTTCAGCCTTAATCTTAGCCATATAATATGCAGGGATAAACCAAGTGTCGCCTTTTTTGATTTTTTCGCCGCTTTCAAATTCGGCTTCGCCGTCGGCTACGGTAAAGGTTACGAAGCTCTCCTCCGAGTAGATTAGATACTCACCCTTTTCGATAACCACTTCCTTGGCGGTGAAGTATCCGTTTTTGGTAAGAATTCTTAGTTTTGCGCCGTTTGCAAGCTCTTTTTGTGGGTTAAGGGTGGGAATTTCGCTCTTTTTGAGAGTCATAACGTCCAAAGCCTCACGGATATGTAGCTTACGTGCGTTGCCGTTTTTGTCCTTTCTGCCGTAGTCGTATAGGCGATAAGTGATATCGCTTGATTGTTGAACTTCGATGACGGTTACGCCCTTTTGAAGTGCGTGTACGGTACCTGCAGGAACGAAGAAGCAGTCGCCTTTCTTAACGGGACAGCGGTTTAGCAGCTCGGTAATGGTGCCGTTTACAACGCCGTCGATGACTTCTTCCTTGGTGACGTCGCGGTTAAATCCGTAGTAGATAGCTGCGCCTTCTTCGGCGTCTGCTATATACCAAACCTCGTTTTTGCCGAGTTGACCGCCCTCGCGCGCCATAGCGTATACGTCGTCGGGGTGCACTTGTATGGATAGGTCGGCACTTGCATCAAGAAGCTTGATGAGAATGGGGAACTTGGAATAGTCGTTTACCTTGTCGCCAAAAAGCTCGGGGTAATTTCTTTGGAGCTTGCTTAGAGTATACTCGTAGAAAGCGGGGTCGTCTACGATAGATTCCGAGTCGGTATACATACTTAGCTCCCAACACTCTGCTATAGAATCGGTGTCGGACTCTTTGCCCCAAAACTCTTTGAGTTTTGTTCCGCCCCAAATGTAGGTACGAAGTGCAGGTTTCAATTTTAGTGGTCTTAGTTTCATAGTCAACTCCTTATACGAGTGGGTTATTTATTGATTTGGTATTTTATATAGCCGTCCTTATCCGATTGCGCCACGCTGAAATTGGAGATTAGGTAGGGAGAAGATGCTTCCATACCCTCTTTTACGTAGACGGTTTCGGCGTAGGCCATAAGTCCTGCAGGTGAAGTAATCTTGCCAATACAAAGCTCAAGGATGGCTTCGCTATCAATTATTACTTCCTTTAATGAAGTACAGCCGTTGAAAGCGGCGCTCTTTATTTCGGTAACGCCCGATTTAATATGGATGCTTTGGAGATTCGCGCAGTCAAGGAAGACTCTTTCGCTAATCACGGTAACGCTCTCGGGTAGCGTAATACTCGTTAGGCTCGAGCCCTCAAATGCGTTTGGCTCGATGGTTTTAACCGAGCTTGAAATGGTAAGTGAGGTAATATCGCGCCTAAAAGCAAATGCTTCCCGGCCAATAGCGGTTGCGGTGGTTGGGATAACGCTATCCGCAACGCCTGCAAGCACCCTACCCGTAGCCTTTTCGATTAGGCAGTTGCCGACTGAAGCGTAATAAGCGTTGCCTTCGTCCACCGTGATTGCGGTTAGGTCGGGCATATTGCATAGCGCCTTTTCGCCGATATAGGTTATTTGTGCGCCGATTCGCACGCTCGTTACGGCTTTTGCGCCGTACAAAGCCTTTTCGGCAATAGTGAGCGTATCAGCTTGAGTATATTCTATCTCATAGGTTTGACCTTGCTCCGCCTTAGTGAAGGCATACGCACACTTACCTATGCGAATATCTCCGTCAAGGGTGTTATTATTGAGCCACTTGGTGTTGTGGAATGCCGAGTAGCCGAGTTTATCAAAGGTATAATCGCTTAGCGTAGCCGATTGGCTGTCGCTAACGGAGTATTCCACGCAGTTCATAAAGGCTTCGGTGCCGATTTCCTTTACGCTAACGGGAAGCGAGCCGCTCTCCAACCTTTCGCAGTTGAAGAACGCCCTATTTCCAATGGTTTTTAGCTTGGAGTTAGCCCCAAAGTTTACGGTCGTTAGGTTATAGCAAGCGCTAAACGCACGCTCGCCTATACTCTCAACGGTGTCGGGAATGGTTACTTCGACGAGAGTGTCGTTGCTATAAAATACGAGTGGAGCAATGGCGACTACGGGCTTGCCCATATTGTCGCTTGGTATTACGACGGTACCGCTTTTTACGGTGACGGCTTTGAGAATAAAGCCCGTTTTTTGGGCGTTTTCTTCAAAAACGAAGATATTTTCGGTTGTGCTTATGCCGTCCTTATCGGGGCTATCGGGTGTCGGCGTAATGGGAGTATCGTTTCCGCCGCCGAGATTATCGCCACCAAGGTCGGTGCCCTCCCCCGTGCCGTTATCGGTTTGGTCGTTTTGGTCGCCTTGGTCTTCGGGCGTAACGCAAGCAAATAGCGTCAAGCTGAACGCTATCACCAAAATCGATATAAGCAAAACCTTGAGTAATTTTTTCATAGTACTCCTTTACCCTACTCCACGTGGGTTATTTTTCAAGAGCCATAATTTTGTCAACGCGCATTGCGTGACGGCCACCTGCAAACTCGGTGGTCAAGAATGTCTTGGTAAAAGTATAAGCGTCTTCGGTGCTCGTAATTCTACCGCCCATAGCTATGATGTGAGCGTTATTATGCTCGGCACTCATTTGTGCGCTGAAATTATCGGTTACGTGAGCACAACGGATGCCGTCTATTTTGTTGGCGGCAATGCTTATGCCAATACCCGTGCCACAAAGCAAAACACCCTTTTCGGCATCGCCCGATACGATGGCTCTTGCCACCTTTTCGGCGTAGTCGGGATAGTCTACGGACGAGTTGTCGTAGCAGCCGTAGTCTATTACTTCGTGTCCGAGCTCAGTTACTGCCTTAATAACAGCATCCTTCAAGACAATTCCACCGTGGTCACAACCAATAGCAATTTTCATAATTCTATCTCCCTATATATCCTTGTGAGTGAAGCGTAAGCGAAATGAAGCCACTCATCACTCCACATTATTCATTCCTCATTCAAACCAGGACGCCTCCCGTGGTTTTCTTGAGTCTATTATATAGCGCAAAGTATTCTTCTTTGTCGCTAAAGTCTTCGATAATAATGTATGAGTAGTCCTTTTCAAGCTCTCTTAGAAGCGAAAATACGCTGCGCATACACTCTTTTGGGCTTTCTCCCAGCGAGCGAGCGGTTACGCTATTCGGCAAAGCACTAAGGAAGCTGTCCCTACCGACTATAACTGCGCCGGGGTTTTCCGAGTATACTCTTAGTGCGGACTCCACGCTCTTTGCACCTACGCAGGGGCAAGTGGGCGCGTAGTGTTTGTACTTCATACCGGGGGACTCCGCCACCACAACTTCGCCTTTGTGATTTATAACCTTGCCGAGTACGGGAAGCAACATCTCTATGGTGACCGCACCTGGACGAAGGACGATAGGCGTATCTTTGGTTAGGTCCAACACGGTGGACTCTATGCCGATATCGGTCTGACCGCCTTCGAGTATAAGTGGGATTTTGCCCTGCATATCTTCGTATACGTGTGCGCTCAGCGTGGGGCTAACGCGACCGGAAGTGTTTGCGCTCGGTGCAGCAATACCCGTACCGCTCTTTTTGATGAGTTCCAAAGCCACGGGGTGGTTGGGTATCCTAATACCTACGGTATTAATTCCTGCGGTGGTGACGAGCGGAAGCGCGTCGCTTTTGGGTAGCACGAGTGTCAAAGGTCCGGGCGAAAAGGTTTCCCATAGCTTATATGCAACGTCGGGGATATGGCTTACCGCCCCTTTTACGTCTTCGACACTTGCATAGTGCACTATCAAAGGGTTGTCCTGTGGTCTGCCCTTTGCTTTGAATATATTTAGCACGGCTTCGGGGTTGAAAGCATCTGCGCCAAGGCCGTATACCGTTTCGGTGGGGAAAGCAACGAGACCGCCCGCTCTCAGTATGCGTGCGCCTTCGTCTATATATTCAGCACCACCCACTACGGTGTTAATTCTATCTAAGCTCATATATTACACCCCTGTTGCCTTCGACGGTAGCAACCACCGTATTAAACACTTTGCCGTCACGGAAGAAGTAGTCTACACAGCTTACCTTTTCGCACTTGTTGGCGATGAGAGTGGTGCCGGCGTTGGACTTCAAACCGAACTTACCGCCGCTAAAGGTGGAATAAGTGCCGTTGAACATTTGATAGCAGTCGTCGATACTGGTGACGGTGCCGTCAAGGGAAATGCGATAGAAAGCTTGGCTCTTTATAGATCCGTTCTCGTTAAGCTCACCCACCTTGCTTGCAATAGCGTAATTGCCAAAGAATGGCGAAAACGAGTCGTATTCGTATGCGGTTATACGAGTGCCGTCCACTTTGGTTGCGCCGATATATGCGACTACGCCTTGTGGCTCGATACGTTGCTCGTAGGATATGATAACACCGTTATGGATAAACTGATTTTCAAAAGCCGAAGTATCAGTTACGGGTATAAGGGTGGTACGCGTGCCGTTTTCGTAGCTGTGATATCCCACGTCACGTATAGCGATGCTGAAGTTGGGGTCGGCGTTTTGCAAACCGTATCCGTCAACGTAAGCAACGGGCATAACCAAGTTGGTGGGCGCCGTCATATTGCCATCGGCGTCACAAATCATAAAGGAAATTGCCCAGCTACGGATATTTTCGGTGTTGTAGTAATAGTAATAGTAGTATACGATACTATATCCGTCTTGGACGAGTGGCGAAGTGGGGATTACGGGTAGAAGATAAGGTCTGCTCCAAGTTGCGGCGGCGGTGGCGTCTTCGGCGTTGATGGCGTCGACGATACTTCTTACGTCCCTATCGGTATATTTGTTGGAAACCATAGTGACGCGCTCGCAGTCAAACTGCTTGCCGCTCTTAATGGAGATACGCACGCTCTTGATTAGCGTGTAGTAGGTCTTGTTATCTTCTTCGTTTAGCAGTGGGATTTCGTAGGTGTCGTATTCTTCGTGACAAGAGAAAGTGGTCGAAATTATAAACCAGCCGCCCCCAACGTAGTAAGCTTCGGACGACGAGTAATCTTGGACGTAGCCGTCCCCTTCTTTTAGAAGGGTAACGGAGTGTTGCATTATAAAAATGCCCTTGTCGTTTATCTTGGACATATCGTATAGGCGAGTGGTGTTGGTACCTACTGCAGCTATATATCCGTCTTCACAAACGAACTTGGTGGAGTTATCTATATCGTTGATGATACCTACTTCGAGTAGCCCGTCAGCGGAAGCGTAGTCGTAAACGGTAGCGTAGCTATAACCCGATGCCGCAAACTCGGTCATATTCTTGTTGCCCATTACGGCGATATACTTGTCAGATAGAAAGGTGAACTGATTGATAGCAACTGCGTAAGGATAGCTAAAGCCGTACTCAACGCCGCCGTTAACGCCGCGGAACTTGACGAGCCCTACGTAAACGGTTTCTTCGTTGTTTACGAGTGCAGTACGCAAGCAAATGGCGTAGTCACCGCGGATATCGATTATAGAAGTATAGCGTGGCTCGATGAGTTCTTCGGTTGAAGATGCAAAGCCGTATCTGCCGATAGTAAAGTTGCCGTATTTAGCTTCCTTGTAGGTGATAAAGATATCGTTTGAGCCGTCGTAGCTGCTTACGACCGTACCTTCGGGCAGTCTAAGAGTTTCCACACAAGAAGTGTACTCTCCGTTAGACGAAAAGTTGTTGAAAATATCCTTAGTCGTAGCCATAGGCTCTTCGTCGTTATTACAACCGACGAGCACGACGAAGACGAAAGATAGTATTAAAATCAGGGTGAGAAACTTTTTCATAGTTTGATTATAACATACGCGCGCGTGTCGGTCAATGTAAAAAAGGTGAATTTAAGGTGTTAAAAGTCAAATCTTTTCATATTATTAAATATGAAAACATACATCCGATTTCTTGCCTTTACCCTATCAATCGGCGGATTATTCGTAGTTGCCTACCTAACGTCAAGCCTAATAGATACAAAAAGCCAAGCAATTTTAGCCCTAAACGCACTCCAAGGTTCAACCCCTACTCCAAACGGATTTATGCTACTTTGGGGTATCACATACGCGTTTATAGTAATCCTACTTACAGCAACCATAGCAAATCGCTGTCTAAGGCGCGCCATAAAATTATGGGTGATTTTAGGTGTGCTCAACGTACTGTTTTGCTTTAGTTATTTCAAGCTAAACCTACTCTATCACGGCATAGCTCTCATAATAACAATGCTTATAAATCTCGTTATACTTTGTAACTTCTACCTAAAAAACACGCGCTACCTATGGCTTGCGTGCATTCCTATACTTGCAAATTACTGTTATAGCTTGTTCCTAAGCGTTGTGGTATGCTTGAATGCTTAGGAAATGTTGAATGAGGAGTGATGAGTGACTTCATTCCGCTTACGCTCCACTCACAAGGAATTATATTTTTTATCATTGTTTGCGTAGCAAAGCCATTCTTCATTCCTCACTCCTAATTCTTCATTCTGTAAAAACGCGATTATTTAGATGAGCTACGAGCAAATAATAACACCCCAAAGGGTTGCTGTACTCCTTGTACTGCGCCCTGCAGGGGTGTTGTTACTTTGTGAAGTAGGTCGCCAAAATACAAAGGCTACTTACTAACGAAGGAGCCTTCAGGAAGTACCTTCTTCGGCTTACATTCGAGTATACACTTTGCAGGACACTTTGATGCACATAGTCCGCAGTTGGTACACTTGGTGTAGTCGATGGTGGGGAGATTGTTACGCATAGTAATGGCGCCACTTGGGCAGTTTTTTGCACACAAACCGCAGCCGATACAACCACGCTTACATACGGCGCGTACGTCCTTACCTTTGTCAATGGACGAGCAAGCGATATAGTACTTTGCGGTTGCGGGGATACGCTTCATAATCTTTTTGGGGCATTGTAGAATACATACGCCACATTGGGTACATTTATCTTGATTGATTATGGCAACGCCCTTTTTGATTTCGATTGCGTGGCTAGGGCATAGGTTTACGCAGTGCGACATTCCTATGCAACCGGTGTAGCAAGCCTTTCTGCCACCCGAAAGAAGTTCTTGTGACGGGCAGTCGCCATAACCTTGGTAGTCGTATTTATCCTTGCAAGCGTTACCGCCTACGCAAGCACATACGACGATGGTTTCTTCGCCAAGCTCTCCACCGTCAAGCATACCGAGTATCTTCTTTTTGTTGTCCTTGGAAGTGGCGTTACAAGAGCTTACGTTAGCTTTGCCTTCTACGAGAGCCTTTGCAAAGTCAGAGCATCCTGCATATCCGCAAGCGCCGCAGTTAGCGCCCGAAAGCAACATCTCGATTTCTTCTATTCTTTCGTCGGTTTTGACTTGGAATTTGATGGAACAAACGGCAATTAGAATACCGAAAACTACTGCTATACCCGTTAGGATTAAAACCGGAATAAGTATATCTAAAACCACGTTAACCTCCTAAAACGATAGTCCGCCGAAGGCTGCAAAGCCCATAGCGATGAGTGAAGCGGCAACGAGAGTTATGGGGAAGCCCTTGAAGCGCTCTGGGATGTCGGCAAGCTCCATTTTTTCACGGATGCCGGCAAGGATAAGGATAGCGATAGTAAAGCCAACGCCACTTGCTACGCCGTTTATAAAGGCGTAAAGGATATTGGTGGTGGCGAGCTCGGTAACGTTCATAATTGCTACGCCGAGTACCGCGCAGTTGGTGGTGATAAGCGGAAGATAAACACCGAGTGCGGAGTAAAGCGACGGGCTAAACTTCTTTACGAAGATTTCTACGAGCTGGATTAGGCAGGCGATAACGAGAATGAACACGATTGTTCTAAGGTACTCGATACCTGCTGCTACGAGAACAAGGTCAAGGGCGTAAGTGATTACGGATGCAACGCCCATAACGAAGATAACTGCCATACCCATACCGAGAGCGGTATCGGTCTTACGGCTAACGCCAAGGAAAGGACAAATACCAAGGAAGCGCGATAGCACGAAGTTATTGACAAAAATAGCGTTTATAACGAGTAAAATTACGTACGGCATTATTTGTCACCTCCCATACTTGCTTCTCTCTTAGCTTGTTCTTCATCTTCTTGAGCCTTGAGTAGCGGATTGGTAATAGCGTGATAATGACGGTGTTTGTAGTCGTGGATTTTCTTTTCGATTTCGCCCACGACGAGATTGTATAGTACCATCATAATTCCAAATACCATAAATCCGCCTGCCGGCAAAATGAACACGGTCATCTTAATATTTTGCATAAATGGTACGACGAGACCAAAGAAGGTACCTGCGCCAAGGAACTCTCTCACAAGGCCCATCAAGGTCAAGCTCATAGTGAAGCCAAGACCTATACCTATGCCGTCCATAACCGATGGCAGCACGGGGTTGAGTGACGAGAAGCTTTCGGCACGCGCAAGGAGTATGCAGTTAACTACGATGAGCGACAGGAACAATCCCATTACGTCGTAGATAGCCGGCAAGAACTTACGCATAACCATTTCGACTATGGTGGAGAAGGTTGCAATAACCAAAATATAGCAAGGAATTCTAACCTTTCTCGGTATAATCTTGCGTAGTAGCGAGATTATTGCGTTGGAGCAAACCAAAACGAAGGTGGTGGCGAGTCCCATATACAAGCCGTTTAGACCCGAAGTGGTAACGGCGAGCGTGGGGCAAGTGCCGAGCACCAAGCGGAAGGTAGCGTTATCTTTGATGATACCCGAAGTCAAAGGCTCGAGCGTATCTTTAACTTTTTGTCGCATTATGCCACCTCCTTTGCAATTAGTACGTAAGCGCGTACCGCGTTGGTAACTGCGTCGCGTACGCCGTTGCTTGATTTAGTTGCGCCGGTATAGTTTGCAACTTCCTTTTTACCGCTTGGAGATGCGCCTGTAACGCCCCCTTCGATGGTGAAGTCGCTAACGCTTAGAGCTTCGTATCTTGCAAGATAGTCGTCGGTTAGTGCGTTGGTGCCAAGGCCGGGAGTTTCGCCGTGAGAGTAGCTGACGATATCTAATATATCGTCGCCCTTGATTACTACGAGTAGCGATATACCGTTGCCTGCACTATAGCAGTTGGTGGACTTGGATAGTATAACCACCGCGCCGTCTTCTGCCTTGAACATATTTAGGATTTCGGCCTTGGGTAGATTTTCAAAGCCACTCATATCGTAGGTGGTATCGGTTAGCGGTGAGCTATATACTTCCCCTATCGTTTCTCTGAGCTTAGCTTCTTCGTCCACTTGTGTAAATAGGTTTACGCAAGCGAGAAGCAAACTGCTTACGAGCGCGATACAGCTAAGGATGATAACGAGCTTAACGCTGTCCTTGTTGACGGAAATCTTTTTCATCAAGCTTTTACCTCCTTTTCTTTCTTTGCCTTAGGCGGTTTTTTATAACCGAATGCCTTGGGACGGCAAGCCTTGTCGATTAGCGGAACGAGTAGGTTCATAAGGAGTATAGCAAAGCTTACGCCTTCGTTCATACCGCCGTATCTTCTAATTAGCATAGTGATAAGACCTGCGCCTGCTGCAAAGATAACCGCACCCCAGCGAGTGTTTGGGCTTGACGAGTAGTCGGTTAGCATAAATACCGCGCCGAACAAGATACCGCCGCTCAAAAGGTTGGGCAAAATATAATTCCAGCCGTTCTTGTAGAAAATCAAGGTGAATATCGCGCAAGAAGCGAGATATACGACGGGGATTTTCCAATCAATTATCTTAAGAATAATTAGGTAAAGGGCCGCAAACAAAATAACTACCGCACAAACTTCACCGATAGAGCCGCCTGTCGTACCAAGCAAAAGGTCAAGAAGATCGACGTTAGTGGTGGTTGCGCCGGCTAAGGCATCAGACTTGATGGTAGCAAGGGGTGTTGCGCCGGTTACGTAGTTTGCCTTGTCTGCAAAGTCTACTATGAAGCGGAAGCTAAAGAAGTCCCCTGCCGTTACCTTACCGCCTGCGTAGTCGAGCGGATTGATAAACGCTGTCATCTTGGTTGTCCAAGCAAGTAGTAGGAATACGCGTGCCGTAGCGGCGGGGTTTGCGAAGTTTTTACCAAGTCCGCCAAACAACATCTTGACGAGCATAATTGCAAACACCGAGCCTACGATTGGTACGTAGAATGGTGCCGTCGGTGGCAAGTTTAGTCCCACTATCATACCGGTAACTATGGCACTTGCATCCCAAATGGTGAGTGGCTTCTTGGCGATAACGCAGTATAGTGCTTCGGCACCTACTGCACTAAAGACTGCAAGTAGCACCAAGAACAAGCTGTAAAAGCCGTAGAGCACTACGCCTGCAATCAAGCAGAAGGTCAAAGCGATACAAACGTGTATCATAATTCTGCGCGTAAACAACGAGCTTCCTACGTGTGGAGAAGATGAAACTATAAATCTTTTATTCTCTGACATAATTCTATAATTTCCTTTCTCTTATCAATTTTTTAGCAAGCCTTTGTGACTGAACGAGCGGACGTTTTGCAGGGCAAACGTACGCACAGCAACCGCACTCGATACAAGCAAGTGGGTTATAAGGCTTGATTTCCTTAATCATATTCTTTAGGACGTATGCATCCGTCATCATAGGCATAAGGCCCATTGGGCAAACGGAAGCACATCTTGCACAATTTATGCACGTAGTGGGGTCTACGTCGCGGATTTCGTCTTCGTTTAGGAGTAGTAGCGCACTACTGCCCTTGGTAACGACGGGCATAAAGCTATGTAGGGATATACCCATCATAGGTCCACCGCTGATAACCTTTACGACGTCGTCGGAGTAGCCGAGATAGTCTACGATTTCAACGAACGGCACGCCGAAACGAACCCAAATATTGGCAGGACGATTTATACCCTTGCCCGATACCGTCATATAACGGCTAAACAAAGGCTTACCGAGAGCACAAGCTTCGTACATAGCAAGCGCAGTCGAGATATTAAGCACGATATAACCCAAGTCACTTGGAAGACCACCTTGCGGTACTTTTTGGTGAGCTAAGGCGTAAATCAGTTGTTTTTCGCCACCCTGTGGATACTTGGTCTTAAGTCCAAATACCTTGATGGTTGCATCCCCTTCCGCAACGCGAGCCATACCTTCGATGGCGTCGCTCTTGTTAGCTTCGATACCAATCCAAATTTCGGGTGCGCCAATAGCTTTTGCAAGATAGCGAATACCTTGCAATACTTCTTGGGGCTTATCTATCATAAGTCGATAGTCCGTGGTGATATAGGGCTCACATTCGGAGCCGTTGATAATTAGCGCCTTGATGGGCGTTTTGGTTTCGAGCTTAACGTGGGTTGGAAAAGTTGCGCCACCCATACCTGCTAAGCCACACTCTTTACATCTTTCGACGAGTTCAGCTGGCGTTGGGTTTTCAAGCGGTGGCAAAAAGTCTTCTTCATATTTGCCGTCGTTAGCTATGCAAACGTGACGGATGCGCTTACCCATAGCGTTTTCGCGTAGCACGAATCCTTCGACCGTGCCGCTAACAGAACTATGGACGTTACAAGATACGTACGAAGATGCTTCCCCTATTTTGGTACCTACTTTAACGTAGTCGCCGACTTCGACGACGGCTTGAGCAGGCGTACCGAGATGCTGAGCAAGTGGGATATATACCTTTTCCCCCGTTGGCATTTCCTCAAACTTGCAGTCGTGAGAAAGCTCTTTCATATCGTGTGGGTGAATACCGAATTTAAAAGTTTTTAGTCTCATACGAAATTATTATACTACTAAAATATATTTTAGTAAAGGGGGGAAAATAAAGATTAGGTGGGTAAATGTTAAATGCGAAATGCAAAATGCGAAATGCGGAATTGTTTCGCAATGAATTGATGGCAAGCCATCATGAATTGAAAAGCTCTGCTTTTCATGAATTGCTTTGACTTCGTAAAGCATGAATTGCAAGCAATAGCTTGCATTGTGGTATTAACTATATAATTATCCTTAATGGAGCGATAGCGAGAATTCATGAGCACTTGTGCTCAATTCATGCAACTGTTAAGTTGCAATTAATGACCAAAGGTCAATTCATTCTCATAAAACGCGATAGTTTAGATGCAAGACAAGGCAAATGAAAAGCTCCGAGGGGTTGCTGTACTTGGCGTACTGCGCCCAGACGGAGCTTGAGTTTAACGAAGTATTGCGCTAAAATGTCGCGTTTTTATTAATCGTTATAATCGGACGTATCTATATCCTTCTTGCGACTATCTGCGCTCTTGCGTACCTTTTCTTGTGCTTGCTTCTTTTCGAAGTCAGCAGGCATTGCGCTGTCAACCTTGGTCTTGCGTAGCTTCTTAGCAACCTTGGTCTTGAGCTTCTTGTAAATCATTACTACGATAACTGCTACGAGGATTAGACCGATAAGTACGCTTGAAATAATTAGCCATACTTGTGGGTTGATTTGCTTTTCTTCCTCTTCTTCGTCGTCATCGTCGGTGTCGTCTTCTACAGGAGTTTCGTCATCCTTTTCAGCTTCAGCTTCCTTTAGGTATGAGCCGAATAGACCTGCCTTTGAAGAATCACTTTCCATTGCAGCCTTTTCGTCGGTGTAGTCGTCCTTAGATACCTTTTGAATCTTGAGGTCGTCAACGATTAGGATACCTGCCATCAAGTTTTCGACGTCTTCTGCATCGCCTTGAGCGTCGTCAGAGCCAAGGAAGTATGCAAGATATGCGCTTGCGCTCTTAGCTGATTCGTTAGCATAGTAGAAGGTGTATTCAACCATATCTTCGCTTGCTTGAATCTTGATGGTTTCCCAATATCCGTTGCTGTTGTCGTAGATGAAGCGGAATTCGGGGTTCTTGCTACTATCTGCTGCAAGGTACTTTGCGCTGAAGGTAATCTTGTAGTAGCTGGTAGCAGCCATAGTCAAGCTGGAAGTTTGATATGATTGGGTTGAGGGCTTAGCAATGTTAGCCATCATTAGGTAGTTATTGTTGTTTGCGCCCTTTGAACCGGTATAGGTGGTGGTTAGGAAGTTGCGGATGGTGTCTTCGCTGAAGTCTGCCATAGCATAGGTGCTGTCGGAAAGGAGATAATCCTTAGCGGTCATATGCTTGATAAGGTCTTCGAAGTCGCCGTTCTTGTTGTAAACGCCGTAAACGTGGTTGGGGTAATCGTTATCCTTGATTGCACTTTCGCCTGCGTAATCGCCGTTATAAACTGCGTTGGAGAGATAGTGAGTGAAGGAGTTGGATTCGTTACCGATTAGAGCTTCAAGGTTGTTGTCAGCTTCGTCGTCCTTCTTGTCGTAGTTGTCAAAGGAGTCGGTGTCGTAGTTTACGAGTTCATACTTATAAGCGTTGGTTAGGTATGAGCTGGTTGCATCCTTTTCCCCTACCAAGGTGAGAGCAGCATCCTTTCTTGCCTTAAGGAGAGCTTCTACGCTGACGTCAGCGCCGTCAGCGTTTACGTCAACGCCGTACTTGGTGAGCATTTCCTTTAGGGTTTCTTCGGTTACGTCTTCAAGGTTTTCTACGCCGTAAACGAGCTTGTTGTAAGCTTGTTCGTCAGCGAGCTTAACGAGCATAACGTCGTCGAAGTAAACGGTACCGGTAGATGCGCCTGCTGAAACTTTTGTGTTATCGCTGATAGCAACGGTGTTGTTAGCGTACTTGTTACCAAGGTAAAGTTCCAAGGTAAGGCTGCCGGATGAAAGGTTGGTTGCGATATAGAAGTCGTATCTTACCCACTTGCCGTCGGTGTTGATGCCGGTGTAGCCAACGTATTCGCCGTTGTCTTCGTCAGAGTGAGTTACTGCAAGATAGTTGGAGCTATTCTTGATGGTTACGCTTGCCTTAGCGCCGTCAACGGTCTTTACCCAAACGCTCATTCTGTAGTAAGATTCGGTTGAAAGGCTTACGGAGCTGGAGTTGGTGTAACCAAAGTAAGTGGGATAGCTTGAAGTGAGCATCAAGAGATTTGATGATAGAGTTGACTTATAGCCCAAGCTACCGTCGGTGGTGGGATAGAAGTCTGCGCCAAGACCGGTGCCGCCGTAGTATTCAGCGTTAACGATACCGCCCTTTACGCTCTTGAGCATATCTTCTGCAGCGTGAGTAATCTTGGTTTCAACGGTGCCGGTTGCAGCCGAGCAAGACTTGCTGGTTGAGTAGTCGGATGCGTACTTAACGGTGGTGCCGTCGAGTATTAGTGCGCGTACATAATAATATTTAGAGCTGTTTGGAGTGAAGGTATAGGTGCGGATAGTTGCATCGTTTGCATCTTCGGTGTAGTTAGCGGTGTCGTTAGCATCGATAACCTTGATGAGCTCTTTGTTGTAGTTGTAAACGAAGTAGTGAGTTGCTTCCTTTACGTTGTTCTTCCAAGTGATAGTGGTCTTGTTGCTTACTGATAGAGTGGGAGCAGCAATCAAGAATGCTTCGGTAGCCTTGGTCCAGCTCTTAGGACTTGCGATACCGGTGATTTGACCGTCAGCGTTGAATACTGCTTCAGCGTCTTCAGCAAGGTCGTAGTTTGATGAATCGATGGTGCTGAAGTCGGAGTTAGCGATAGATGAACCGGTGGTGGTTGAGCTGCTTAGGTCAAAGCTTTTTACGTAGGTGCCCTTTGCTGCGTTGTATTCGGAGTAGTCGATTTCACTCCAAGTTACGGCAGTAATAAGAACTGCACCTTGAGTGTGGCTTGCAGGGGTATAAATATCGCCCTTACCAAATTCAACTACGATATACATTTCGTCACTTTCAGTGGTGCTTGATTGCATTACGAAGCTGATTTCGGTCCAAGTTGAAACCTTGAGTGAGCTTTGGGTTGCGCTTGAGTTGATGAGAGCGTCGTTTTCAGCGTCGTATAGAGAAATGCTGAAGGTTGAGCCGCTCTTTAGGTTTTGGGTGTTAACCCACATTGAAGCGCGGTAGAAGTGGTTGGGCTTGGTCTTGAGTACGGTGTCACTATCAGCAGGCTTATAAAGGAGCTTGGAAGCGGTGTACTTAGCGTTGTTGAGAACTACGTAGTCGAATACGTCGCCGTCAAGTGAATATACCTTATCGGGGTTAGCGATATTTTGGAGAGCGGGATTTGCGCTCTTAGCGGTTGCGTAAGCAGTTTCGTCCAAGCCGCCCTTGAGGATACCTGCGTATAGGTTAGAGTCGGTCTTGGTCATATCAACGTAGGTGTTGGTGTCGATTACGTTATAGTACCAACCTTCGGTTGCATCGTTTGATAGGCTTGCGTATGCTTCGGTTGCGCCGTTCAAGCCAAAGCCTGCGTAGTTAGCAGCTTCAATCTTTTCCCATTCTTTTACTTCGCCTGCAGGATAAGCTGCGTTGATTTCTTCAGCGGTTGCGTATTCCTTGATGGTGATGTTATCAAAGAAGCAGCCACCGGGATATAGGGTGTCTTCGCCCCATTCGCCTTCGCCGTACCAAAGTTCAATGTTAACCTTTCTGTCAGCGAGTTCGTTACCCTTTACCTTAAGGGTGATTTGTTGCCAAGTACCCCAAGTGCCGTCGGTTTGAGCTTGGAGCTTGGTGTCGGTTGAAGCACCGCTAAGACGAAGCGTTGCCTTAACTTGTTCGTTGCCTTCAACGTACTTGTTGTAGATATTCCATTGGTCTACCTTTGCGTTGTAAGCTTCGAGCTTGGTGTTGTATTCTTCAAGGAGCTTGTCGTAATCGGTTGCGCCTGCTTCGGGAGCAGTGGGCTCTGTGCCGCAGTAATCAGCCTTATCAAGAGTGGGTACCCAAATGAATGCCCATACTGAAACTGCATAGTATTTATTGTTTTCAATAAGGATATCAAACGAGCTTTGGAAGCCTGCACCGCTTATTGAGTTTTGTTGGTGGTAAACGAGGAGTGCTTGGTTATCGAGTGCGTTGTAAGGAGTGCTTAGCTTATATTGACCATCGGTATAGGTGATACCAAGATTTTGGATATAATCCCCTGCCGGAGCCTTGAAGGTAGAAGATACCTTGCTATATGCGTCTGCATAGTTGTTGCTTGCCTTAGAGTCAACGTAGTAGAGCTTGGTTAGGTCGAATACGCCAACGGGGTCGGTGGTTGCGGTGTAGCTTGGGAAGTCGTCGTCATTCTTGAGGTCTTCCTTGCCCTTAACAACGGTGTAGTTAGCGGTTGAGCCAACTTTTGCAGAAGTAAAGTACGTAGTGGTGGTTGAGCTGGTTGAGTAGCCGGTAGCACCGGTGAAGTTGTTGTTGAGATATACGTAGCTGAGAACGACGGTCTTGTCGTTTTGAACGCCGAATACGCTTTGCATATCTTGGTTACGTTCGGTTGCGGTTGCGTTTGCAACGGCGTTATATTGGCTTACGAGAGCGCTGTCGTATGCACTCTTTTCAATCTTTTCCATAACGACGTTGTCGAACATAGCAGTACCCTTAGTGGTGTAGTAGCTGCTGAATGCCGTGGTGCCAACGTTAACTACGTCCTTAATTTGACTTGGGCCGTAGCCGAGCCATAGTTGAACGTAGAAGTTTCTGTCTTCGAAGTTAGATGCTTCGATGTAGAAAGTATAGGTTTGCCAATTGGATTCGGTGTCGATTGAGCCAAACTTGGAAACGATAACGCTTGATGCGCTGGTGCCTTGTGAAAGAACGATGGTAGCGCCGCGCTTGTCGTTTTCTACGTTTTCGTCAAGGATAAGGTCGGTCCAAACGTCAACGGATAGCTTGTAGTACTCGCCCTTAGCAACCTTGCTTTGAGCAGATACGTAGAAGATAGAGCCGTTAGCTTCGTCGCCGTCCATACTGATTACGAGAGCGTTGGTATCGTCGTAAGCGCCGTCGGTCTTGCTGGTTGAAGGAGCTACGCCGGGCTTGTCGAGTTCGGAGTTGATAGCGCCCTTGTTAGCGTCAAATTGAGCGTCGCTAAGGTCTACGACACCTGTGGTTAGGCCGGTTGCGCTCTTTGCCCAAGAACCTGCGGTGAGCGTCCAATTGGAAGCAGTCTTAACGTAAGTTGCGCCGGTAGTCGTTGAGAACTTACCATTGGTAACGAGCAAGCTTTCGGTAGCAACGGTTTCTTCGGTAGTGCTATCGTCGGAATCGCTTGGGTCTTCGGGAACGTTACAAGCAACAACGCCTATCATCAAAGCGACTACGAGGAGTGTTGCGAGTAGGAAAGTAATAAGTTTTCTTGATTTTTTCATTTTACCACCATACAGTAATAATATTTTAATCGTGTGCGTACTAAATACACAAGTATTGCAATGATAACACAACCGAAAAATAAATTCAACAAATTATCTCCCCTTTTTTCAAATTTATACTTTTTATTTTTTAATTAGGTGAATATTGCGTGCGTTCTGCGTTCAAATTGTGAAAAAGGCGTGTAGTCTTTTCATTACGGCAAGCGATGGCGCATAAAGTTTAGTATGCAACGACAAAAATCAACGCGTTTACTCAAGTCGGTTTTGACCGTCACGGGCTTTTCGATATGCACCAGGGCAATAGCATTCCTGTTCAAAATCTATCTATCGCGCACTCTCGGTGCCGAAATTATGGGACTCTACCAAATGGCACTTACGGTGTTTTTCACCTTCATTGCGCTCTCGACGGGCGGAGTATCCACCGTGCTTTCAAGAAAGATTGCCGAGCAAAACACTCTGCCCACGAGCGATAAAGGGCTAAAACTACTCTCAAGCTCGCTTGCTATCGGCGTAACAGTAAGTTTGGTATGCACGGCGGTTGCATACTTGATTTTGCCCTATTCACACCTTTTTATAACCGACCAAAGGGCGGTACCCCTACTCAAAATTATGCTCCCTGCGCTCACTACCACCACCTTTTATATCATTATTCGCGGTTGGTTTTGGGGCAACAAGCACTTTTTCGACTTCAGCCTATCGGAAATGATAGAAGAAATCCTACGCGTGCTGTTCACCCTACTGTTTACGTCGGGACTAATCAGCGCGCTTAGTGGCGATACGGGGCTTGCCCTTGCCTTTACGGTCAGCGACGCCATCGTAATGGTGGTGATAGTGATAAGCTTTTTGTATCGCGGCGGAAGATTCGTAAAGGGCGGCGGATATAAGGAAATTCTAAAGCCCGCTATGCCCCTAACCACTATGAAAATATTCGGTTCGCTGGTGGGCACGGCGGTAGCCCTTATACTTCCGAGCGGACTTATAAGCGGCGGTATGAGTATAGCCGAAGCCACCGCAAGCGTAGGTAGAATCAGCGCGATGGCAAACCCACTTTTATACGCTCCAAACGCCATAATCACTTCTCTTGCCGTGGTGCTTATCCCCGAAATGAGCGAGAAACACGCCCAAAAAGACCTTGACGGCCTAAGCGCCGAGCTTAGCAACGGTATCAGCCTATCGGTTGCAGTCAGCGGAGCTTTTATGGTGCTATATATGAGCTTGGGGCGCGAGCTTACCACCTTCCTTTACGCCGACTCTGTAGCCGGCGAATATTTGGAAAAGGCTTCTTTTTTGCTACTCGTAATGCCGCTTAGCCACGTGCTGTCTTCGGCTCTCAACTCCATCGGGTTAGAAAAAGAAAATTTTATCACCTACTTGGTGGGCACCGTCCTTATGCTGGTAGCTATGCTAACGCTCCCAAGTCGCATTGGAACGCTAAGCGTAATAGTAGCCGATTTTATATTCCTTCTCACCACCGTAATCGGCAATATTTGTTTTTTGAAAAAACGCGTAAACCAAAGCTTAGGTATTCTTAAATCGGTACTTATGGTTGCCCTATTCAGCATTCCTTGCGCAACGCTTACGAATTATATCTACTCGCTCACCAATGGTATAAACGACGTTTTCGCGCTTATAATTTCGCTAATCGTAGGCTTCGTTTCCTACGCAATTATGGTTGTGATAGTCGGCAACGTCAACCCAATGACGATGCTGAAAACGTCGGAATCCAAGCCTAAAAAAATATTGCAATAGCCCAACCTATGTGCTATAATAATTATTGCAGAGTAGACGCACTGCGTTAAGTGCCACAAAATGGGATGTCGTTTGTGGACGAAAGAGAGTTCTGCGATAGTGCGTCGCGTCCGTTGCAATACCTTGTAATGGTTGTCCTCTCTGCACGGAGGACCTTTTTTATGAACGCTAAACTTAAAAGCTACTTTACCCCAAAGCGCATTGCCTATCTTGGCATAATGACTGCTATTGCCGTCGTGACCAATATATTTGCAATCACGGTCAACAGCGGCGCCAACTCCATTTCGTTCAACTACGTAATTTGCTCGCTTGCAGGCATATTCTTCGGCCCCGTGTCGGGCGGTGTCGTAGGGTTACTTGGCGATTTGATAGGTTGTTTAATAGCCCCCAAAGGACCGTTTAATCCGTTCATTATGCTTTCGAGCGCGCTCATAGGAGTGCTTTCGGGACTTGCGTTTATGCTTCCAAAGGTAAACGTATATCTCAAAATCATAATAGGATACCTATTTATTTTCATAGTTTGCACCCTTGGTTTCAACACCTTCGGACTATGGTTTTATTACGCCAAAGGTAAAAAGAGTTTTTGGGTATATCTCATCGCAAGAGCCCCCTTCCAAGCAATTAATATTGCAATTAATATTGCAATAACCTACGCGTTATACTTCCCACTCAAAAAGCTCGTATTCGACAAGTGGAACACAAACACTCGCAAGGCAACCAAGCAAATTGCTGAAGAAAACTCTACCGAATCCCCCAAAAATACAACCGAGAATTAGCAACCAACTCCTTTTTGTCGCATAGTATGTAATGAGTAACGCGACAAGGAGGTTAATATGAGTTGCTGTAACCATAATTCAAACGGACGCTCACGCTGTGGGCGTTCTTTCAACGAATGTGACCAAGATAGGCTAATCTATTGCCGTGGTCCACGCGGTCCCCAAGGCCCAATGGGTCCACAAGGCGTAGCCGGCCCACAAGGTCCTACGGGTGCACAAGGCCCACAAGGTGAAACGGGTGCAACCGGCGCAACGGGTCCACAAGGCCCCGTCGGTCCAATAGGCGCAACCGGTCCGCAAGGTCCCGTAGGCGAAACGGGAGCAACGGGTGCGGTAGGTCCACAAGGCCCCATCGGCCCACAAGGTCCAATCGGTCCGCAAGGTCCACAAGGTGAAGTCGGTCCGCAAGGTCCCGTAGGTGCTACCGGTGCGACGGGTGCTACGGGCGCTACCGGCCCTCAAGGTCCCCAAGGCCCACAAGGCGAAGTTGGTCCACAAGGTCCCGTAGGTGCTACCGGTGCAACAGGTGCAACGGGTGCTACCGGCCCCCAAGGCCCACAGGGTCCCCAAGGCGAAAGCGGACTAAACGACGGCATATACGCCTACGGCGGAGTGCAATCGGTTGACCCCGACTCGGTCATACCGCTCGTCTTCTCTCAAAGCACCACCCCTACCGTTATGAGTGTTAGCGATAACGCGGTAGTAGTGCCGGCAGGCACCTATCTTATCTCATACACCGTAAATACGAGTAGCGAGACTTCCAACATTCTAAGAGTAGCACTTGCTCTAAACGGCGAGCCCCTACTCACGGAAGAAATTTTGGTTAGCGCAGGTAACGGCGAGCTCGAAACGCTCTCCAAGACCATCGTGCTAACCGTAGACGACGTCACGTCGCTATCTATCGTCAACACCACCGAAGGTGATATCTCCGTCACCAACGCAGGTCTTGCCGTAGTAAAGCTACAATAAAAGCAAAGGGACTCTTAGAGTCCCTTGTACATATTTTATATTATGTTTCCGATACGGAAGCCGTACATTTCTTCAAAGGCAATGCTCGTTTGTTGCAGTCGGTTTAGGAGTGCTTGCGCGCTATCAAAGTCTTCCGCTCCCACTGCACCGACGAGCTCGCCGTAGGTGATAGTAATCTCGTTCATTTGCACGTGCGGCAAAAACAATTCAAGATAATGCACCTTTTTCTCCCACCACTTTTGCGTTTCTACTATGGCACTATAGTCGTAGGTTTCGTCTTCTTCGACGATAAAACTTTCAAGGCGCTCGGTAAACTCGTCGAAGGTGCGGTGTATAAATATCTGCTCCCCTATCCCAAGGCCAACGACAAACAAAAGGATAATCAGCGCAACTGTAAGTCTTCCCTTAGTCATTTTGCACCTCCTCGCTGAAGAACTTTTTGCCCTTAGGTTGGACGTAGTAATGAGTGCCTTCAATGGTCATCAGCAGCACGTCGCGTTGCTTTAGTTTTTTGTTTTCGAGATACTCTATAACGTCATCCTTTGAAACGCCTGCATACCTAAAATTGTTCTCCATCAACTTGCCTTCTACGATGATAGTTACGGGTATTGCGCTTGGCTGATAGCTTTCTTCATTTTCCAAAACGGAGAGATTGCCGTTTGTTTCGTACACTGCGTATTTGACTTGCTCGGGCGAGAAAAACTGCTGTGAGCGCAAGCTTTCCAAAATGTCGTTTATATTGACGTTCAAGCTATTGATTGCCTTGTAATCGATGCCTTGCTCGGTGATAACGATGACGGGTTTTCCGTTTAAAAATCTGCGGAATTTGATGGACTTGCCGGCTATCACGGTAATAGCATAATGCAACAAGAACATCACGAATAAGGGAACCAAGCCGTAGATTAATGGAACCGAAATATCCTGCATAGGCATACAAGCAAGGTCGGCGATTGCAAGAGTTATAACAAACTCAAAAGGCTGAAGTTCACCTATGGTACGCTTACCCATAAGGCGCATACCGATCACTAAACAAATATAAATAATTATGGTACGGATAAAGACGACTAACATAGAGTTAGTTTGTACCAAAAATTGTTTTTAATACTAATAGGATATTTTCTTGATTAAATGCTTGCCTGACGGCAAACGAATTGGTATTTAAGTTTATATTAGAGCGTGAAATTGCTTTTACTTCTTAGTATATGCTTAATCCATAACGCAAGCGTTAGCTTGTCACTTATCGTTTGAGCGTAAGCGAAAATCACTTCTCGTGCTCGCAAGGCGAGCATCACTTATCGTTGCGGTACGCAATTACTTATCATTCTAAAGCCCTTGTTTGCGTAGAGCAACGGAGCAAAGCCAATTTCACATTTGAAAAGGCTCAGCGCTTTTTATCAAACAGCTCTTTCAAAAAGTATCCCGTCTTGCTTTCGGGTATGAGCGCAACTTCTTCGGGTGTACCCGTTGCTATCACTTGACCGCCTTCGTCACCGCCTTCGGGTCCAAGGTCAATTATGTGGTCGGCAACCTTTATGACGTCAAGGTTATGCTCTATTACGATAATGGTGTTTCCGTTGTCGGCAAGTCTATCAAGAATTGAGATTAGCTTTTCGACGTCGTACATATGAAGACCCGTGGTCGGCTCGTCAAGAATATACAAAGTCTTACCCGTGTTGCGTTTGCTTAGTTCGGTTGCGAGCTTTACTCTTTGCGCTTCACCACCGCTAAGCGTGGTTGATGGTTGACCGAGTTTAATGTAACCAAGACCAACGTCTTGCAAGCATTTGAGCTTGGGGTATATGGTTGGAATATTGCGGAAGAACTCGCAAGCGGCGTCAACCGTCATATCGAGCACGTCGAATATGGATTTTCCCTTGTACTTTACTTCAAGGGTTTCTTGGGTGTAACGCTTGCCACCACATACTTCACAAGGTACGTAAACGTCGGGTAGGAAGTGCATTTCTATTTTTAGGATGCCGTCACCCTTACAGCTTTCGCATCTACCGCCCGAAACGTTAAAGGAAAATCTTGATGCGTTATATCCCCTTGCCTTAGCGTCGGGAGTTTGGGCAAACAAATTTCTAATGGGCGTGAACACGTCGGTGTAGGTCGCAGGGTTAGAGCGCGGCGTACGGCCAATGGGAGATTGGTCGATTTGTATTACCTTGTCGAAATTCTCGATGCCCGTTATGGCGTCGTAATTTCTGCTTTCATATTGCTCTGCGCCGTTAAGGGCGTTTGCAAGACGTGGGTAAAGTATGCCGTTTACCAAGCTACTCTTACCACTACCCGATACGCCGGTTACTGCAGTAATCTTGCCCGCCGGGAAGCGAACGCATATATTCTTAAGGTTGTTTTGGCGTGCACCTTTGACTTCAAGATAAGCGCCTGTGCCCGCCCTTCTCTCGGTTGGTATTTTTATCTCGCGCCTACCTGCAAGATAGTCGCCCGTAATTGAGTCGGGGCAGTTGATTATGTCGGAAACTGTACCCTCAGCTACCAATTCGCCACCTTTTTCGCCCGCACGTGGTCCTATATCCACGATATGGTCGGCGCATCTTATGGTGTCTTCGTCGTGCTCAACGACGATTAGAGTATTACCAAGATTTCTTAGGTTTTGTAGCGCGTCAAGTAGCTTTCTGTTATCACTTTGGTGGAGTCCTATGCTTGGCTCGTCAAGGATATAGAGCACTCCCATAAGTCCACTACCGATTTGGGTTGCAAGCCTAATACGTTGCGACTCGCCACCACTAAGCGTTGCAGCTGACCTTGAAAGCGTAAGATATCCAAGCCCTACGTTCTTTAGGAAGTTGAGCCTTGCCTTTATTTCTTTTAGAATGGGCGTTGCGATTATCTTGTTCTTTTCGCTAAGCGTAAGTTCATCAAAGAATTTTACGAGCTTGATAACGCTTAGGTCGCTTAGCTCTGCAATGTTCAAGCCACCTACGGTTACGCCAAGCACGTCCTTTCTAAGTCTCTTTCCGCCACATAGCTTACAAGGTGAAAAGGCCATATACCTTTCAAGGTCGCGCTTTACACCCTCGGACTGCGTTTCGCGATATCTTCTGTTTAGGTTGTTTATCACGCCCTCGAACGGTGCGTTGTAAACGGTGGTGAACTTGCGCGTTTGCCAATCCATCTCGATGGTATCGTCACCGGTGCCGTAAAAAATAATATTCTTTGCTTCGGGGGAAAGGTCTTTGAAGGGCACGTCCATACTAAAGCCGTACTTCTTGGATACCGCTTCGATTTGACGAGTCATCATCTTGCCCATATCCATAATGTTCCAGCCGCCAACCCTGATTGCGCCTTCGTGGAGCGTCAAGGTTTCGTCTCTTACGACGAGAGATGGGTCTACTTCGTGCTTCATACCAAGGCCAAAGCACTCGGGACAAGCACCGAACGGCGAGTTGAACGAGAACATTCTCGGACTAAGCTCGGGCATAGTGATGTCGCAATCGGGACAGGCGTAGTTTGTGGAGTAAAGGCTTTCCACTCCGTCAATATCAACGAGCACCATACCATCAGCGAGCTTTAGTGCTTGCTCTACGGAGTCGGTGAGACGTCTTTGCATATCGTCCTTAACGACGAGCCTATCGACTACGATGGATATATTGTGCTTGATTTGCTTGTCGAGCTTGATTTCTTCTTCAAGAAGACGTACTTCGCCGTCCACCTTAGCTCTCAAGAAACCTTGCTTGCGATAGCCTTCGAGTTGCTTTTGGTATTCGCCCTTTCTGCCCCTAACCACGGGAGCCATTACGATTACCTTAGCACCCTTGGATGCTTCCATAATCTTAGCGTTGATTTGGTCGACGGAAACGCTCTTGATTTCCTTGCCGCACTTAGGACAATGCGGCACGCCTGTGCGTGCGTAAAGCAGACGGAGATAGTCGTGTATTTCCGTTACGGTACCCACCGTTGAACGCGGGTTTTTAGAAGTGGTTTTTTGGTCTATGGAAATGGATGGAGAAAGTCCTTCGATACTCTCGACGTTGGGCTTTTCCATTTGTCCAAGGAACATTCTTGCGTAACTCGAAAGACTCTCCATATAACGGCGTTGACCTTCGGCAAATATGGTATCAAAAGCAAGCGAGCTCTTACCGCTTCCCGATAGTCCCGTAAACACGACGAGCTTGTCGCGTGGAATGGTAACGCTTACGTTTTTAAGGTTGTTTTCCTTTGCTCCTTTTATGATAATATCATTGTTACGCATACTAAATTCCTCTTTCTCTTTTAAGTTCTGCTATCCTATCTCTAAGCACGATTGCCGTTTCAAAATCGTACGTTGCCGTCGCTTGTTTCATAAGTCCCTTTAGGCGTTCAATCTCCATAGTGATATCTTTTTTGGACATCTTGCGCTCGTATCCACTAACTTCTTTCTTGCTGACGTGGATTGCGTTTCCAATGGGCTTAACGATAGTTTGGGGAACAATTCCGTGCTTTTCGTTATACTCAATTTGCTTTTTGCGACGTCTATCGGTTTCATCGATACATTCGCGCATACTGCCGGTTATGGTGTCGGCGTACATTATAACGCGAGCGTCCTTGTTACGCGCCGCTCTACCAACCGTTTGGATTAGGGACGTGCGCGAGCGCAAGAAACCTTCCTTGTCCGCATCAAGTATAGCAACGAGCAACACTTCGGGAATGTCAAGTCCTTCACGCAAAAGGTTGATGCCTACCACTATATCTATCTCGCCACTTCTTAGCCTATTAATTATGTCAATACGCTCCAAAGTGTCTATGTCGGAGTGCATATATTCTACCTTGAAGCCGTGCTCAAGCAGATAGTTCGTCAAGCTCTCAGCCATCTTCTTGGTGAGCGTGGTTATAAGCGCTCTACCCTTGTCGGCAATGGCTTGGTTGAGCTCACCTATTAGGTCGTCGATTTGACCCTCCGTGGGGCGTACCGATATCGGTGGGTCCACAAGTCCCGTCGGGCGCAAAAGTTGCTCGGCAACTTGGGTTGATATGCTTAGCTCGTAGTCTTGTGGAGTCGCCGACACGCATACCATTTGCTTTATACGACCAAGGAACTCGTCGAAGTTAAGCGGTCTGTTATCAAAGGCTGCAGGCAGTCTAAACCCATAGTCTACAAGGTTGGTCTTACGCATTTTGTCGCCGTTATACATACCCCTTACTTGTGGTAGCGTAATGTGGCTTTCGTCCACGAACAAAACGAAGTCTTCGTTGAAGTAGTCGATGAGCGTAAAGGGTGGTTCGCCCGGCTTTCTTCCGTCAAAATAGCGAGAGTAGTTTTCAATACCCGAGCAGTAGCCCATTTCCTTTATCATTTCAAGGTCGTAGTTTACACGTTCGCGAATGCGTTGTGCTTCTATCAGTTTGCCACTTTCGGTAAAATCTACAACGCGTTCTTCCATATCGTTGTTGATGGTGTTGAGTATGCCTTCAATATCTTCTCCCTGACCAAGCACGTAGTGGGTTGCGGGGAATACAGCTGCATAGTTTACTTGGGCTACGGTCTTACCCGTCGTTGGATTAAACTCCACCATACGCTCTATCTCGTCGCCGAAGAACTCTATGCGGAGAGCCACTTCCGACACGTTAGATGGGAAGATTTCAAGCACATCACCTTTAGCTCTAAAGGTTGAGCGTTGGAAGTCGATATCAGCGCGCTTATACTGAATTGCAACAAGCTGGTCTATCACTTCGTCGCGCTCGATACATTGCCCTTCGCGAAGTGATACCATATTTCTAAAAAATGTTTCGGGGGCTCCCAATCCGTAGATACAAGATACCGAAGCTACTACAATTACGTCACTGCGCTCACCGAGAGATGCCGTTGCCGAAAGGCGCAATTTGTCTATTTCATCGTTGGTCTGAATCTCTTTTTCGATGTAGGTGTCGCTACGTGGAATGTAAGCTTCGGGCTGATAGTAATCGTAATATGAAACGAAATACTCCACGCGATTATGTGGGAAAAGCTCCTTGAATTCGTTGCATAGCTGAGCGGCAAGCGTCTTGTTGTGCGCCATTACGAGAGCAGGTTTACCCACCTTAGCGATAACGTTGGCCATAGTAAAAGTCTTACCACTTCCCGTAACACCAAGTAGTACCTGAGACCTATCTCCCCTAATTATGCCTTCTGCAAGTTTGTCAATTGCTTGTTGTTGGTCCTCGGACGGAGAATACTTAGAAACCAACTGAAAAGGAACTTTCTTTTTTTCCATTTTAACGCCTTTTATAATATTGCTCACGCTATCTTTTATTATACTATACCTTGCCACGTTAAGTCAATATTCAAACAATTGTTCTAAAAAATTACTTCATTTCCCACGAATTTTTGCGCGCGCCCTTAATTTACTTGTATTGAATCGCGTTTAATGATATAATCATTAAAATGTCGTCGTTTTTTGGCGCAAAATTATAGAAGGAGAATCGTTTATGCACCTTATTGATAGATATCTTGAAAGAGTAGATTTTAAGGATTACGATGATTTTAGCAATAATCTCAAATATAAACCCGTAGAAAAATTCAATTTTGGTTACGACGTCGTC
>JAFTZC010000079.1 GCA_017461065.1 Clostridia bacterium
AAGCTCATCAGTGCAAGCATAAGCGAAATATAGAGCATATATTTGGTGCGTTTTGGGTTAAAAACGCTCTCGATTAGCTCGCGGTAGCTTAGCTTTATTTTTGTCTTTTGGGGTGCGTTCGGTTTGGGCGGTAGTGCGTTTAGCTTTTTTAGCGTTCTATGCACGGCGTATTTGTCGGGGAAGTGGAATTTTAGGGGCAAAAGGGCGGTTAAGGTCAGCGTCTTTCTTTCTCTGTATCTCGTCAGTATCACTATTTCGTTTGCGCCTTGCTTTAGCCCTTCGCGGTAGGCGGATGCTATATCTTCTTGGGTAAGGTTTATGAAGCGGTATAGCACGGCAACTAGTATGATTTTGCCGTTGTCTTCATAGCTAAAGTAGGGGGAGTTTAGGCCAATGCGCTTGCTTTCGGGTACGAGATTATAAAAGAGTTCGGTTTGCTCCTTTCTGTCCATTAAGGCAAGGTAGACGGGCATTTCTTCAGCACGCATACCGCGTGATTTTTTGGTTTTCGTAAGTGTCAGTAGCAGCGCGCTGATACCTACGTAAGATATTAGGCTTATCAGTATGCTTCCCATCTTGTCAAGATAGTTTGAAAGTATGCCGTAGCTAATCAAAAACCATACGGCAGTAAAAATTATGAAATCCAATATTTTTGACATAGTCAAATTATTATCCTATTTAGCCCAAATATACTATTGAAATCGTTGCGTTTAGGGTGTATAATGTAGGTATGAAAATCGGTATTTTAGGCGGGTCGTTTGACCCTTTGCATAAAGAGCATCTAAGGATTATCGAAAACGCTCGCGAAAAGGTTGGAGTGGATCGTGTTATTTTGCTTCCCACCTATAATCCCCCACACAAGGAAAGCGTTGCCACTCCCTATGAAGATAGGGTTAATATGCTACGCCTATATGCTGATAAGACCGATTTCGTGTCGGTGGACGAAATGGAGCGCGAGCTTAGTCTTCAAAAGAGCTACGCGTACTTGGTGCTTGCCGAGCTAAAAAAGAAGCACCCCACCGACGAGCTATACTATCTCATCGGTTCCGATTCACTTAGGAAGTTCGACTCGTGGGCGCGCCCTGACGAGATACTCAAATCGGTGCGTATTGCGGTTGTCAACCGTGGTGATGACGATGTAACCGAGCTCGCAAAGGAGTATAGTGTAAAGTATAACGGCGAAATCAAGGTTTATTTTGGCGCAGACGAGGAGTCTTCGTCTTCGCTAAGGCTTGCTTTGGAGCTCAAGCAATACGACGCTCTAAGCGGTAGGCTTTTACCCGAAATTTTAGATTATATACGCTCTCACAAGCTCTATTCGAGATACGGCGAAACGGTGGATAAGTTACGCTTGAGCCTTAGTGAGCGCACCTTTAACCACTCGGTACGCACGGCAATATACGCCGTTACCAACGCTTGGCGCGTGTGGGAGAGTTACGATAGGGCACTCGTAGCAGGATTGCTCCACGATTGCGCTAAGGGTAGAGCGCCACTGCACCCATTGGAGAGCTATCCCACGACTTCTTTAGAAGTCGTGCACCAATACGACGGCGCCGAGCTTGCCCGTGACGAGTATGGTGTCACCGACGAAGTTATCCTTGACGCTATACGCTATCACACGACGGCAAAGCCCAATATGAGTCCACTTGGCAAGCTTGTGTACCTTGCCGATAAATTGGAGTCGGGCAGGAGTTATCCAAGCGTAAACGCTCTCCGCGAGAGTGTGGAGCAAGATTTTGAGAGTGGCTTTGCGCTTACGCTCGCCCACGGCGTAGATTACCTAAAAGCGCGCGACTTAGAAATAGACGTATTGACTTTTAGGGCATACGAGTGGTATAATAAATGCGAAGAATAAGGGAGGCACAAATGAACTCTTTAGAATTATCAAACCTTATCAAACAAACCCTTGAAGACAGGCACGGCAACGACGTTGATATCGTTGACCTTACCGAAAAGAGCACGATTGCAGATTACTTTGTAATTGCAACGGCACGTAACTCAGCGCACGTAAGAGCACTCTGTGACGAGATAGAAGAAAAGCTCGAAGCATTAGATATTTACGTAACCCGTAAGGAAGGTCTAAGAGACGGCCGTTGGGCAGTGCTTGACTACGACAACGTGCTCGTACACGTATTCAACAGCGATACGCGTGATTTCTTCTGCTTGGAAAAGCTTTGGAAGGACAGCAAAATAAAGGCAGAAAATGAGTAATCCTATCAACGAAAACAACGCTCCCGTAGGGGAGAGCACAAACTCTCCCCAAACGGACAATCAAAGCGTTAAGGCATCTAAAAAGCGCAAGGTGCGTAACGTAACCGCCTATATAACCAAGGTGGCAGTTCTTAGTGCCGTAGCCACGGTGCTATATTATTTTGCGCGCTTCCCGATATTTGCGGTACCGCCGTTCAACGTCCTTGATATGGACTTTTCGGATATACCCGCACTAATCGGTGGATTTGCTCTCGGTCCGGTTGCATCGGTTATTATAGCGTTTATAAGGTGTGCTATCAAGCTAACGACTTCGACGACAGCCTTTGTCGGCGAGCTTAGTGCGTTCGTAGTAAGCATATCTTTTACGCTACCTGCAACCATAATCTACAAGTACAAAAAGAACATCAAAGGGGCGCTGATAGGCCTTGGAGTTGGCATACTTTCCAACGCTATTATTAGTTCGCTCAGCAACTATTTCATAATGGTACCGATGTACGCAAGCTTGTATTCACCAGCCCTTATGGAAGTCAGGGTACAATTTGCATTTATGTACGGCTTAGCGTTCAACCTTATCAAGACGGTAGTTGCATCAGTAATAACCTTTATACTATACAAACGACTCTCTAAGATACTTCACCTATGAAAATTTTGACCAATTCGGAAGTTGAAACGTACGCCCTTGCGGAGCGGATAGCATCCAAGCTAAGTGGGGGCGAAGCCATACTGCTCAGCGGAACGCTCGGAGCAGGCAAAACCACGTTCACAAAAGGGTTGGCAAAGGCGCTTGGCGTTACCAAAACGGTGGTATCGCCCACGTTTACTATTATCAAGGAGTATCAAGGTAGTACGCTAACCTTATACCACATTGATATGTACCGCATCGAGGACGAAGACGAGATATACGAGCTTGGCATCGAGGAGTTATACCAGCCCGACTCGGTTACGGTCATCGAGTGGAACAAGATGGAGGAGCTACCCGAAAGGGTTATCCGCATCAAAATTGAAGTCAAGGGTGAGAGCCAAAGAGAATGGGAGATAGACGGCCTTGAAAGCGATAATTATTGATTCTACAGCGAGCGAGTTAACACTTATAGTGTTAAACGGCGAAAAAGAGCATATATACGTAGGCAACCAAGGTGCAAGACGCCACACGTCGGAGATATTAACGCAGCTTGACGTTTTACTTGCTGAAAGCGGCGTCAAGGCGCGCGAACTCGATTACGTAGGCGTAGTGGTAGGTCCTGGCTCGTTCACGGGCATAAGGATAGGCACGTCCACAGCCAACGCAATCGCAATGGCAAGTGGCGCAAAGATAGTGGAGCTCACCGAACTTGAAGCTATGATATGCGACCGCGATAGTGCGCTTGCGATGATAGACTGCAAGCATGACAACTATTATTGTCTTTTGAAGTCGGGCGACACTTTGGAATATATGGCAAAAAATATTTCCGAGCTTAGTGATATTACCCTTGAAAGGGTGATTTACTCCGAGCCTATACCCCAAAAGCTTATTGCTACTTTCCTAAGGAAAGTAGAGAGCCAAACGTTCAGCGCGGTTGCCAAGCCGTACTATATGAAAAAATCTTCAGCGGAGGCATAGATGAAACCACTCTTCACGGTTGAAAAATATTCTCTTGAAGACCTTCATAGTATTGCCGAAATAGAAAAAGAGTGTTTTGAAAAACCCTGGTCGTACGAAAGTTTTTGTATGGAGTATGCTGACAAACATAAGTTTTATTTCGTTGCAAAAAACGAGAGTGGCAAGGTGATAGGGTATGGTGGATACGCCCACATTTTGGACGAAGGGCACATTATGAACATAGGCGTCACCAAGGACTATCGTGGCAAGGGAGTTGCTAAAGCGATAGTAGCCAAGATGATAGGCTCCGCGCGCGAAAACGGCATAGGCGCTATAACCCTTGAAGTCAACGACGCCAACAAGCCGGCTATATCCTTATACGAAAAGATGGGCTTTGAGTTTAGTGGCTTACGCCCACACTACTATGGGTGGGATAGTGTTGCCCGAATCTATTGGCTCTACTTATAAAACGCGATTCTTTAGCGACCTACTTCACAAAGTAACAACACCCCGTCAGGGCGCAGTACGCCAAGTACAGCAACCCTTCGGGGTGTTATTATTTGCTCGTATCTCATCTAAATAATCGCGTTTTATGAGTTCAAGTTATTGTTTAGATTTTTAATTTAAAAATTTCCGTGTTTGCGGAGTAAAACGGAGCAAAGCTCACTCCTCATTCCTCATTCACCATTCCTCATTTAATTTATCCACAATTTTTAGCTCCAGCTAAAAACTTCACTTGAGTTTATCTCAAACTTCACTACGAAGTAACTTCACTGCGTAGCAACTTCACTTGCAAATGCACTTACGCATTTGCATATATTATCCTATGCGCTACGAAGTATACGGTCAAGGTATTCCTATAGTATTTTTACACGGATGGGGTGGTAACGCCCATAGTATGATGGCTATTGCAAGGCCTTTTTTTGCAACTAATAGGGTGATTTTAGTTGATTTTGAACATAGTTTGGTGCCGACTATACCGCTAAATCTCGATTATTACGTCGGTGGCGTTTTGGATATTTTGAACGAGCTCAAGGTGGTCGACGCCTATTTCGTTTGCCACTCTTTTGGTGGGAGAGTGGGTGTTAGGCTAAGTTCTAATTATCCACACTTAACTCGTGGGTTAGTGCTTATCGATTCGGCAGGGCTAAAGCCACGTCGTGGAATAAAGTATCATTTTAGGGTGTTTTTGCACAAAATTCTCAAAAAACTGCGTGGTTACGGCTTGAGTGGTAGCGCCGACTATCGCGCTCTTTCTCCTACACAAAAGGCGACTTTCGTTAGCGTTGTAAACGATTTTACCGACCGAGACCTAAAAAATAACTATACTCCCACCTTAATTTTGTGGGGCGCAAAGGATAGGGACACGCCGTTATATATGGCGCGCCGTTATAAGCGCAAGCTCAAAAACTCTACACTCAAGGTGTTCAAGGACGCAGGGCATTATAGCTATTTGGAGCGTAGGGTGGAAACAATTTCGGCAATAAAAACGTATATTGGTGATAATGAGTAGTTACTTTTTGTTTTTTACGGCTTTATTTTGTGGTGGCACATTAGCGCATTTTCATCTTTACGCCTTGCAAAATAGTGGATATCACACTATTTTTAAGCTGAAAAAGGTGATTTTGAGTGTTGCGTTGCCCATAACCGAAGGACTCTTGGGCTATTTTTTATGGGAGCATACTCTCATTCTCGACTATTCCGTATCGTCGGTGTCCCTTTTATGTGGAGTCGTGGCGCTTGTCTTATACCTAAAAAAGCGTACCAAATTCCGCTTTACCGCTCGTGGGCTTAGGGTTGCCATTCCATTTTACCTGCTAAGCGTTACAATTTTGAGCCTAATATTTGTCTTTCCTAAGTTCAAGCATCTGTTCGCTTCCTTGTCGGCATACGGCGGATATTTGATTTTGGCGCTCGTGAACGGAGTAATTGCACCCTTTGAGCACAATCGCAACGCAAAATACGCCACTTTACGCACCGAGCCGCTTCGAAAAGAAAGCATAATAAGGGTGGTTATCACGGGTAGCTACGGCAAAACCACTTGTCGCCGTATTCTCTCGGAGCTACTAAAAAGCAAATACGAAGTGGTGTCGTCAATTAACAACTACAACACTCCGCTTGGGCTGGTAAGGAGTGTGGAAAACCACCTTGAAGTGTTAAATAGTGCCGAAAATCTCACAAAAACGCTCATTTTCATAGGGGAAGCAGGTGCAAAACGCAAAGGTGATATTAGTGAGATGTGTCGTCTTATTGCGCCGAGTTACGGCATAATCACGGGTGTTGCCGAGCAGCATTTGGATAGCTTTAGGACTATCGAGCGAGTAGCGAGCACCAAAGAAGAACTTGCAAAGTACGTGGGTGCAAGCGGCACGGTGGTATTCAACGTAGACAACCCCCACGTTCACGCGATGAGTGAAAGGTTTAGTGGCAAGGCGGTAAATGTGGGGCGCGGTGGAGATATCCAAATTGAAAACCTAAAGATGACGGCAAGGGGGAGCACCTTTAATTTGCGTGTGGGTGATGAAGTTATACCCATAAAAACCGAGCTGCTCGGCGCGCATAACGTCCTAAATATAGCTTTATGCGTAGCTCTTGCTCTTGAGCTCAAGGTGGATAAATGGGAAATCCAAAGTGCTTGCGCTCGTTTGAAAGCGGAGCCACACCGTTTGGAAAGGCGAGTAAGTGGCACCATAACCATACTTGACGACGGCTACAACGCCAATATTATGGGCGTTAGGAGTGCTCTCAAAGTGCTCGGGGAGATGGATGGACGCAAGGTGATTTACGCACAAGGCATAGTGGAGTGCGGCGCAAAAAGGCGAAAGCTAAACAGGGAAGTGGGGCGTTTGATATCGGGTGTTGCAGGCGTAGTTATACTATCGGGCGAAAACGCAAAAATCATCTCAAAAGCGCTCAAAAAGAGTGGTTTTCAAGGTAAAATATACAAATTTAGCTCACTTATGCACGCAACGAGCGAGTTCAAGAATATATTGAAATCGGGGGATATATTATATCTCCAAAACGATATTCCGTGAGGTAGTATGATAAAGGTTATTGCAATTTTTGGTGGTGACTCCACCGAGCACGACGTCAGCATTATAACGGCGGTTGAAGCGATGAACGCCGTAAATTACGTTGACTACAAGGTATACCCGGCATATATATTGGACGGCGCTTGGTACACGGGCGAAGATATGCTGGAAGTGGGCACTTTTGTGGATTTTGAGCCCAAAAAACACAAAAAAATAAGGCTAATTGGGCGTGAGCTACAGTATCAAAAGGGAAAGCGGTGGAAGCACCTTGATGACGTAGACGTAGCTCTCGTACTAACTCACGGTGGCGTGGGCGAGCGCGGAGAGTTGCAAGGCTACCTTGAGCTACAAGGGTTGCCGTACACTACGGGA
>JAFTZC010000009.1 GCA_017461065.1 Clostridia bacterium
CCAAAGATAATGCACGCTATGCGTGATGCCATACGCGCCGATAGCGCAATTACATACACTCTACGAGTGATTACATACCAATCCTTTGGATTGTATAAAAAGACCTAAGTCGTGTTCAACTTAGGTCTTTTTTGGCGGAGAGTTAGGGATTCGAACCCCAGTTAGCTTTCACTAAAACGGTTTTCAAGACCGCCGCATTCGACCGCTCTGCCAACTCTCCAATGCCTACCTATTTTATAATATTCTTCTTGATAAGTCAATTATTTTATGAGATTTGTTGCTTTTTTCTCAAAATTATTGCTCTCAAAAAAATTTTTAGAAAAAATGTAAATAAAACTTGACATTTATAATGGACCGTCATATAATAAGAATGTAAATAAAACTTTACATCACAGGGCGCGCAGTGTGTAATAATATATGATAAGGGAGAAAAATTATGGAAAGAGATGAAGTTTTACAAAAAGCCCAAAGCAAAAAGGCTGTTGTCGGCGAGTACGAAAACCAAAAGATTTCGAAATCCAATTGGATTAGCGTTATCGTTACCGGTATAATTGCGCTCGCGTTCATTATAGTATTTGGTGCATTAGGGCAAAAAGCCGTATGTTTTGCAATAGGCGGAATATGTTTTAGTTGGGCAACGACCTTCTATTTTTGCCAATATTTTATTGCAAAAAGAAAGCATATCGGCATATTACTTGGCGCTATCGGTGAGCTACTTGGTGCTATCATAATGATACTAAACTTTATTTTGTCGGTAGTAGGGGTGATATAATGAATAACGATATTATTCTTCAAAACAAAATCAAAGAAGCACGCGCTGAAAAAAAGATATCTCAAGAAGACCTTGCACGTATGGTTGGAACCACTCGTCAAACGATAATTTCTATTGAGAAAAACGCCTTTAATCCGTCCGCAAAGCTGGCATTACTCATTTGCTTGGCACTGGAGAAGAAGTTCGAAGAATTGTTCTACTTCTAAAAGCACAAAATTTTGATATATTTTACCCCTTTCCATCTTGAAGAAAGGGGTATTTTATTATATAATAGACGTGATAAAAGGAGAAATATGATTACTTTACAAGATTTTAAAAAGTCTAAAGATTATTTGGTTTGCGTTGACTCCGATGGTTGCGCGATGGACACTATGGACATCAAGCACTTCAAGTGTTTTGGGCCTTGTATGGTAGACGAGTGGGGCCTTTCCAAGTGGCGTAAGCCCATTCTCGCGAGATGGAACGAGCTGAATTTATACACTATTACGCGCGGCATAAATCGTTTTAAGGGTTTGTCGCTTGCTTTACAAGAAATTAACAAACAATATACCAAAATTGAAGATTTGGATACTTTAGTTCGCTGGGTTGGCACTTCTAAGGAACTTTCAAACGATGCTCTAAAAAGGGCGATTTGCGAGTGCCCGGATAGCATTTCTCTTAAGAAAGCGCTCAGCTGGTCGATGGCGGTAAACACGTCTATCAACGCGCTCCCCGATGAAGAAAAGCTACCCTTCCCACTCGCAAAAGAAGCGTTAAAATACGCTCATGAGCGTGCAGACGTTGCAATAGTTTCGTCGGCCAATCTTGACGCGGTGTTGGAAGAATGGGAGAAGCACGGACTACTCGAACACGTGGATATCGTACTTGCTCAAAACGCAGGCAGCAAAGCTTATTGCATAGGAGAGCTTGTTAAAAAGGGTTACGAGCTTGAGAAGGTTCTAATGTGTGGCGACGCCCCCGGTGACCTTGATGCAGCGGAGAAGAACGCTGTGTACTATTATCCCATCTTGGTAAAAAAAGAAAAATATTCTTGGGGCCGTTTTATCGACAGCTCGTTTGACTTGCTCGTTAGCGGCAACTACGGAGAGCAACAAGAAGGCTTCAAGCAAGAGTTTCTAAAAAATCTCGGACAATAACAATCACTATAAAGGAGCAATTATGGTTAATCTAAAAGCTAAACCTTACTATTTGAATGACAGCGATATCAAGTGGGTAAACGACGTTATCGCAAGTATGAGTGCGGAAGAAAAGGTAGGGCAACTATTTTTCCAACTAACTGCCGGCATTGACGAAGCATATCTCAAAAACCTGATGGACAAATATCATCTTGGCGGATGTCGTTATAACAATATGCCGTCCCAAGCGGTAATGATGCAAAACAACGTTTTGCAAAAGCACGCAAAGATACCACTATTTATAGCTTGTAACACCGAGACGGGTGGCAACGGCGCGTGTAGTGACGGCACTCCTATTGCAAGCGGTATAAAAATAGGCGCGACCCGTAACGCCGAATACGCATATAAGCTTGGCAAGTATTCTAACGAAGAAGCCAAAGCGATAGGCTGCAATATGGCGTTTGCTCCCGTATGCGACATACACTATAATTGGCTCAATACCGAAGTTGTGGCACGTGCTTTCGGCAACGACCCAAAGCGTGTTGCCGAGATGAGCAAGGCCTATCTTGACGGCGCTCACACCATTGATGGATTTGCTTGCGCGGCAAAGCATTTCCCCGGCAACGGATTGGATTTTAGAGATGCACACATTGGCAACAACGTCAACGATTTTAGCGAAGAAAAATGGATGGAGACCTACGGCCACGTCTACAAAACTTTGATTGACTCAGACCTTGATGCGATTATGGGCGGACACATTATGATGCCAACCTATATGCGCGAGATAAAGCCCGGCATTAGTGACGACGAGATGCTCCCTGCAACGCTTTGTCCAGAGATTATGACGGGATTACTCCGCGACAAGCTTGGCTTCAACGGTATGGTCGTAACCGATGCAAGCCATATGGTTGCGATGACCGATAGGATGACGAGACGCCAAATGCTACCCCAAGCAATCAACGCAGGTTGTGATATGTTCTTGTTCTTCAATGACCCTGATGAGGATTACGAAACTATGCTTTCGGCATATCAAAACGGCATAATCAGTGAAAATCGTATAAACGAGGCACTAACGAGGATTTTGGGTCTCAAGGCTAAAATGGGACTCCATAAAAAAACCAAGGAAGAGCTTGCTCCGTTGCAAGATCTAAGCGGAAAAATCGGTGCTCCCGAGTACAAGCAAGCCGAAATCGATATTAGCCGTGACGCTATTACGCTCGTCAAGTACAAGGACGAAGGGGTTCTCCCTTTAACCCCCGAAAAGTACAAGCGCGTAATGATAGTTTACGTCAAGGGTGCGGCAGGTCCAATGGATGCGCTCGTTCAAATGGCAATGGGCGGTGGCGGCGCCAAAAAGAATCCGGCAGAAGACTTACGCGATAGGCTAATCGAAAAGGGCTTTGACGCCTTTATCTACGTTAGCCCGCTCGACAAAATCAAAGCTCAAATAGCAAGGGGTGAAAAGCCCAGCCTAAACCTATACTTTGCAGGTAAAAACGCAATCAAGGATTTCGTTAGCGAGCAAGACCTTGTAATAACTCTATGCGACGTTGCAAACGGTCGTCCTGCGTTTGGTCTTAGCAAGGGTGGCGGCGAAATTCCGTGGTACGTTTTTGAGCTTCCTGTTGTAGCTATTTCCGTAAACGCTCCCACGATGCTTGCAGATATTCCACAAGCACGCACCTATATCAACGCATACGACAGCAAGAGCGCAACGATGGATGCACTCGTCGACAACCTTTTAAGCGGCGCAGAAGCCTTCAAGGGACAAGACCCAATCGACTCCTTCTGCGGTTTGTTTGATGCAAAGATATAACTCTTTACTCGGATAGCGTTTAATAAGTAAAAAATCGCGCATAATACACTCAAAAAGGAGAGTGATATTATGAACGATACTGTTAAATTGCTTCGCGAGTGCGATGCGGGTATTCAAATGGGCATCGAGTCCATCGAAGAAATATTGGAAGAAGTAAAAAGTGAAGACCTTCGCCGCTTTTTGACGGAGGCGCGCAGAAAGCACTTTGAGATAGGCGAAGACCTAAAGCACGAGCTTGATAAATATGCCGACGAGGGCAAGTCGCCAAACCCTATGGCAAAGAGTATGAGTTGGCTTAAAACCAATATGAAGATGACGTTTGACGGCTCCGACCAAACGATAGCCGATCTAATAACGGACGGATGTAATATGGGTGTTAAGGGTCTCAACAGATATCTCAACCAATATACGGACGCAAGCGAAAACGCCAAGGAGCTGACCAAAAGGCTCATTGATATCGAAGAAAAGCTTGCGATAGATATTAGAAGATTTTTATAAAAAAGAAGTGCCGAGATTCGGCACTTTTTTGATTTTTGCCGCACTCCAAGCAAAATGTTTTTGACGAGTAGCAAAAAAATAAAAATTGCTATTGACTTTTAATCATTTATATTTTAATATAATATATATATTACCGTGGGGGATACTATGCCCCTTGGACGAGGGAAATATGGCTCAAGAAAATTGCAGTTGCGAAATTTGTGCTCCGGGCGGATTAGGACTACTTCAAGAAGGTAGTGGCTACACCGCGGGCAAAAACCAAGGCGCTTATGGCAACATCTACGACGATTACAAAGATTATTTCTTTGCACACGGCGAAATTGCTAACCTAAGCGGCAGGTCAAAAAAAGGACTTCGCATTCATCCCGGCAACAAGGTTGTCAGCGAAGCCAAGGGATACGTTCCGCCATATCTAAGGAAGACAAAAGAAAGCGAGCTTCCCTTTGCTAAAAAGTATATTAGCGGTACCGACGATATCTATGCTTACAAAGGCAAAAAGTACGGTATGGCTAAGTTCTTTGAAAGCACTCGCATTCCAAGTGGTGGCAGAAAGGCCGTTCCATACGTACAAGGATACGCAATCCGCAAAAAGTACATCAAGAAAAAATGGAAAATCGGTCTTGGCGTAACCATTGCCCCCTTGGTTGTCACAATTTTGTTTGCACTACTTTTGTTTATTTAATTTGAGGAGGATATAAAATGGAACTCTATATCGTATTAGGTGTTTGTGTTGTTGGTTTACTTGTTGCCGTTATCGGTGGCTGCTGCCGTAAGTATACTATGAAGTTTGATACCAACGGCGTTGCATTCGATGAAGAAATCACCCCCATCAAGGCACGCAAAGGTCAAGAAATTGAGCTTCCCGAGCTTTCTTCCTCAAAGCACGAATTCCTTGGTTGGTTCCTTGACCCCGCTTGCACCGAGAAGTTCGAAGGCAAGATGCGTGGTGACGTAGTTCTTTACGCAGGTTGGAAGAAGAAAAAGGAAAAGAAAGGTCCTCAACCAATGAATATGAGCTACACCGATTATATTATGCATAATATATCGTTTAATATCGCACTCGACTGGTAAAAACGAGCGATTTTAGCGAATAGCATAGCAAAACACAAAAACCCATCGGGCGCAGTAGGTCTACTACAGCAACCCAATGGGTTTTTCTATTTTCCGTCGCTCTTCATCTAAACTTGCTCGTTTTTAAGTGCCACTATCACACAAAAGAAAACATCCGAGCGATTTTAACGAAGTCTTGCATCTAAACTGTCGCGTTTTTAAGGCTAAAGTAATTTTTGAGTAACAGCTAAGTTATACCTTATTCACAATTCATCATTTCAACAAATCCACAACTTTTAGCCTTGGCTAAAAACTTCACTTGAGTTTATCTCAAACTTCACTATGCAGTAACTTCACTTTTTCGCTAGAAAAAACTTCACCGGCGAAGCCACTTCTAATCAGCTTAGCTTTTTCAGCACCGCATTTGCAATTACGCTATGTCCAAGGTTCGTGGGGTGGACGGAGTCGCGACAAATGAGTTTTGGGTCCGTTTGTTTTTCGGCTTCGTCAAATAGTGGTTGTAGGTCGATTATTTCATCGGCGACACCCGTCGCTGCGGTGCACAGAATGCCAACGTATCTATCAAGCACTTTGTGGAAAGGTTGCTTTTCGGCAATAGTGCTTGTTAAAAATGGTAGTAGGGTAATTAGCTTTGCGTTTGGCAGCTCGGCTGCTATTCTCCTATATATTTCGTTTATATGTGGTTCAATAGGGCGTAATAGGGGTGGATATTGCTCCGGAACATAGTTTTCCCAAGCGTCGTTAACACCTATTAGCATAACTATCAAATCGGGTTTAAGGTTGATGCAATCCTTGGTTAACCTATCGTAAACGTGATAGGTGCGATTGCTTGCTATACCGCGATAGAAGAACTTCAAGCCTTTGTGCTTTTTCTTTAGTTCTTTTGCCACTTGCAAACAATATACGTTTGCGCCACCTATGCTAAGGCGGAACTTTCTATTGAACTTCACGTCGGTGATGCTGTCGCCAATAAATAAAACACGTTGGTTATTTTTAATTTCAATCATAGTTTTTCCTTATAAAAAAGGTTGCGCGCGGCAACCTTAGTTTTATTTTGTTTCAAAAGTGCTTAGATACCTTTCGCCTGTGTCGGGGAAAACGGTTATGATATTTGCATCGGGATACTTGCTTGCAAGCTCAAGAGATGCTTTTAGCGCCGCGCCACTCGATATGCCAACGAAAGTGCCGTATGTGCGTGCGGCGTATAGTGCCGTGCCGATAGCGTCGTCACCGCTTACCGCCAATACGCTATCTATTATATCCTTATTAAGTATAGCAGGGATAAAGTTTGCACCTATGCCTTGGATTTTGTGTGGGCCGGCCTTACCTTCGGAAAGCAAGGGGCTTTCTTTTGGCTCGACGGCAACCACCTTTAGGTTGGGATATCTTTCTTTTAGAGCCTTACCGAGACCGCTAATCGTACCGCCACTACCAAAGGTCGCTACCAAATAATCGGGCGTAACGTCACCTAAGTCATCGATGATTTCCTTTGCGGTGGTTAGCTCGTGAGCGCGTGGATTATCCAAGTTTTCAAATTGGTTGGGTATGAAGCTGTTGGGAGTATTTTGGTGCAATTCCCTTGCCTTTTCGATAGCGCCTTGCATACCGAGTTTTGCAGGTGTTAGCACGATTTCGGCGCCCAATGATTTCAAAATGGCAATCCTTTCCTTGCTCATATTGTCGGGCATTACCATTATGGACTTGATGCCGAATTGTGGTGCAATATAGCTTAGACCAACGCCCGTGTTGCCGCTTGTTGGCTCTATTACCGTGCCGCCTTCACCGATTTCACCGCGCTCCAAAGCACCCTTTAGCATATAGAGAGCCGCTCTATCTTTTATAGAGTGCAAGGGGTTGAAGTGCTCAAGCTTCGCATAGACGTTTGTTTGACCGAGCTTAAGGAGTGGAGTGCCACCGATAAGCTCGGTTACATTGGTTTTATACATTAGATTTTACCCAACTTATACATTATTACGGTGGAGATACCGCTTAGTACCATACCTACGATAATCATCGTTGACTGGCTGAGCGCCGAGCCGAGACCGATAAGGTTGCCCACTACGCAAATGATTATGCATAGAACAAATGGTATTGCAACCGACTTGAAGTACTTTGCAAGAAGTGCCATAGTTAGTCCGCCGAAGATTGCGGGAACTACGTATGGAGATATGGGTTTGAGCACTTCGACGATTTCGGTTTGGAAAATTGCAAGTGGGATAAGTCCGAGAGCAATAATAACGGTGGTTACGATAGAGCTGACTGCGATAGCGATAGTGGAAATGATTTCTTGTTCTTCGCTACCTTGCTCGACCTTAGCAACGGTTTGAGCGTTTAGGGAAGCAGGGAGCTTTAGGTTAGCAACGTTACCGGTGATGAACGATAGATATTGTCCGCCCGTACCGAGTAGGGGAGCGTAGCTGAATGCTTCGATAAGACCTATTACCCAGTAGCCTGCGATAAAGCTCATACAAGCGCCGAGAGTTTTCCAGTCGGGCATAACGCCTGCTGCCAAGCAGTATGCAACGGGAACAAAGCAGATTACGATAAGTGAAGCCCAAGTAAACCATCTGCCCAAGGAGTGCATTTGGTTGTTGTGGCCTTCGCGAGTAGTAGCGGTAGTTAAAATATCAAACTTTTTCATAGCTTCTACCTCCTATTAAGCAAAGACGGGGACGAACAAGAAAGCAACTGCGAGCGCGCCCAAAATACTGATTGGCAAGGTGTAGGATTCAATCCATTTTTGTTTGCCGACGAGTAGGATAACGCCACAGATACCCGTTAGAACTACGCTTGCTGCAAGGGTGATAAGGGTGATTTCGCCATAAGTGGTGATGCCGCTTGCGTCGGTAACGGGGTTGCCGATGCCAAAGAAACCGCCAACGATAAGGCTACTCATAATACCTGCGAGCATACCGCCGAGAAGTGCGCCGGTGATAGCGTTCATCTTGCGCTCGTTCTTTTGTTGTAGCTCTAAGAGTTTGGTTTGGTATTTCTTGTAGAAAATAGCGTTGAATAGTGGACCTGAGATGATGCTGATAGTCATAACTACGACTGCGGTAGCAATGGTAACTTCGTCAGCGCCAACGACTGCTGCACCTGCGTTTGAAAGTGCAAGAATTTCGTATTGAAGCGCGCCGATAACGGTAAGGCGAATCCAAGGAATGGCGATACCTACGAATTGCATCATAATGCCAACGCCGATTACGATTGGGATAGATGGGACTATTGAGAAAATAGCACTATTTTTTATTGCTTCCGTAACAACTTTTTTATCCATTCCTATGGCTTTTGCTCTTTTGATTGCCTTAAACAAGAAAGCAAGGCTCATAAGGATGATAGTTGCGGCAATAATAGCACCTAAGACGTATATTATTGCATAACTTTCAACCATATCTTATCCTCCGATAAATAATATAGTTACATATTATACCAAAAGTATAATTTAGTCAAGGAGCGATAAATAAAAAATAAAAGTGGAAAAATACTTGATTAAGCCCATTTCTTGTGTTATAATAGCAAAGCATTTCAGTATGGAGTGCATTTCTTGATGTAGTTAAGGAGAATACAGACTATGTATGAAGTGTATAGTGGATTATTAATAGCTCTTATGGTACTTATGGTACTACTCGCAATCGGTATGATCGTTATCGTTATGATGCAAAGCGGTAACCAAAACAATCTTGGTGCCATTACCGGAGCAGCCGAATCTTTCTTTGGCAAGAACAAAGCAAAGACTATGGAATCAAAATTCAAGAGATGGACGGTTATCATCGCAGCAGCAATGCTCGTATGTTCAGTTCTATTCTTCGTATTCTATATGTTGCTTAAGAGTCTATAAGAAAAATTTACTACAATTGTTCAAGGAAATGGCTATAAATATTATAGCCATTTTTTTTATATTGTGATATACTATAAATTGGTAGAGTATGATAAAAGTTATTGCAACAAACAAGAAGGCTTATCACGATTATTTCATCGAAGATACCATAGAAGCCGGCATACAGCTCGTCGGTAGCGAAGTAAAGAGTATTCGTGGTGGCAATATAAACCTTAAAGATAGCTACGCCATCGTAAAAAATGGCGAGATTTTTCTTGCCGGTTGTCATATCTCGCCATACTCCAAGGGCTCGTTCTTTAACCCCGACGCAAAACGAATGCGTAGGCTCCTCTTGCACAAAAAAGAGATTTTGAAGCTCAAGCAAAAGGTTGCCGAAAAGGGATACACCTTGGTGGTGACCAAAGTTTACTTCAAAGATTCTCTCGTCAAGGCAGAACTTGGGCTTGCTAAGGGCAAAGAGGGGCACGACAAGAGACAGGTGCTCAAGGAAAAAGAACAAAAGCGTCAAATTGAACGCGCACTCAAAGAAGTCAGTTATAGATAGATATAATCAGGAGGCATACTTATGAAATCCTTAGATACCAAATGTGTACAAGCAGGTTACGATCCCAAAAACGGCGAACCACGCGTACTCCCAATCGTACAATCAACCACTTACGTTTACGAAACCCCCGAAGCTATGGGCGATCTTTTCGACCTCAAGGCATCAGGATATTTTTATACTCGCATAGGCAACCCCACCAATGCTGGTCTTGAAGACAAGCTAAACGCATTGGAAGGTGGCATTGGCGCACTTGCAACGGCAAGCGGAATGAGCGCAACGCTACTTGCAGTACTAAATCTTGCAGATAGCGGTGACAACTTTATCGCTTCATCCAACATTTACGGTGGCACTTATAACCTATTCAACGTAACCCTAAGAAGAATGGGCGTTGAATGCAGATTCGTTGAAAACGATAGCTCTATTGAAGAAATCGTTTCAAAGATAGACGACAAAACCAAGTTTATCTTTATCGAAACCATAGCTAACCCTGCAGGCAAGGTCGCTGATTTTGAAAAGTTCAGCAAGATAGCCAAGGAGCACGGCATCGTCCTTATGTGCGACAACACCATCGCAACCCCTTATATTTGCCGTCCCTTCGAGCATGGCGTTAACGTCATCGTACACGCTTCTACCAAGTATCTTGATGGCCACGCAACCAGCGTTGGTGGCGTTATCGTAGACGGCGGTAACTTCAACTATCTCGGCAACCCACGTTATCCTTTGTTCAACAATCCCGACGACAGCTATCACGGTATGGTTTTCGGTAGGGACTTCGGTTCTGCTTGCTACATCACCCGTGCTCGCGTAGTTGGAATGCGCGACCTTGGTGCTATTATGGCTCCTATGAACGCTTTCCTAACCGTACTCGGTATGGATACTTTGCACCTAAGAATGCCCCGTCACTCCGACAACGCTCTTGCAGTTGCAAAGGCACTTCAGAGCAGTGACCAAGTTGAATGGGTAAAATACGCAGGTCTTGAAAGCGACCCCGACCACGAAAGGGCAGTTAAGTACTTTGACAACTGCTACTGTGCAGGTATGGTAAGCTTTGGTATCAAGGGTGGCAAGGAAGCTGCTATGAGGTTCCAAAAGGCACTAAAGCTATTTAGAATCGTAACGCACATTGCCGACTCAAGAAGCTGTGTATTGCACCCTGCAACCACCACTCACCGTCAACTTTCCGACAAGGATTTGGAAGCAGCAGGCGTACCTGCAAACCTAATCCGTTTGTCCGTTGGCACCGAGGGTATTGAAGATATTCTTGCCGACGTACTCGGAGCCCTTGAAGCAAGCAAGTAGGAGGTAGCAATGCCAATAGTAATTCCAAAGGATATACCTGCCTTCCCCGTGCTTAAAAAGGAAAACGTCTTCGTAATGGCAAAAAAGCGCGCGGAAGCTCAGGATATACGTCCTATCGAAATTGCGATAGTCAATTTGATGCCGACCAAGGTTGAGACGGAAACTCAGCTTATGAGATTGCTTGCAAACACCCCCCTTCAAGTCAATCTCACGCTAATCAAAACTGCGACCTACAAGTCCACAAACGTATCCGTCGACCATATGGAGCGCTTTTACAAGACCTTTGACGAAGTTTCCGATATGAAATTCGATGGTATGATAGTCACGGGCGCACCCGTTGAAACTATGGATTTCGACGAAGTAATCTATTGGGAAGAGCTCAAGAAGATAATGGACTTTGCCGACAAAAACGTCACGAGTACCATATATATTTGCTGGGGCGCGCAAGCCGCACTTTACCACTATTACGGCATAGGTAAACGCCCACTTGCTAAAAAGATGTTCGGTATTTTCCCCAATAAGGCGGCGGTACAATACGACCCACTTCTCAAGGGACTTAACGACACATTTAACATTCCACACTCACGCCATACCGAAATCGACGCCGAAGCCGTCAAGGCGGAAAAGCGTCTTCGCGTACTTGCCGAAGGCGATGAATGTGGACTAAGCATCATAAAGAGCCGTGACGACAAAAAGTTCTTCTTCTTCGGACACTCCGAGTACGACAGAGAAACGCTGAAGAACGAGTATCTCCGCGACAAGACAAAAGGGCTTTCTATCGACCAACCCAAGAACTATTTTATTAACGGCAACGTTAACGAAATAGATTTTAGTTGGAAATCAACCGCAAACCTATTGTTCTACAATTGGTTGAACCACTACGTATACCAAGTAACCCCATTTAATTTGGAGGACTAATGCAAGTAACGAGCGTCGAACTACAAAACTTTTTGAGTTACGAAAAGGCTAAGGTCACCTTAGGTGGTGGGCTTAGTGTGGTTTACGGCGAAAACGCAGGTGGCAAAACCAACCTAATAGACAGCATATATCTTTGTTCGGTCGGTAGGTCGTCAAGACACAACCGCGACAAAGATTTGATAAAATGGGGCACCGAGAGCGGCGCAAAAGTGACGCTAAACGTCAAAAAGCGCTTCTCAAGGCACACCATTGAATTGTATATCGACCCACAGGGCAAAAAGCATATTTTGGTGGATAAACTACCCGTCTCTAAGATAGGCGAATTGATGGGAGTGCTAAACGTAGTGTTCTTTTCGCCACAAGAGATGCGACTCATAAAGGACTCTCCCCAAGATAGGCGTAGGTTTATGGATATCGGCATATCGCAACAATGCAAAACCTACTTTTACGCACTGCAAAAGTACAACGCGTTGCTTGCTCAACGCAACAAGATACTCAAAACATACAAGGGCCGTCCTGCCCTAAAGGATATGCTCAAAATAGTTGACACCGACTTCATCAAGGTGGCGTCATACATAATTAGGGAGCGCAAGAAGTTTATCGAGGAGCTATCTCCCGTTGCCGAAGAAAGACACTTTATGCTAACTTCCGGCAAAGAGAAACTTGCACTTCTATACGAAACCGAAAACGTCGATTACCAAAACTTGGAGTCAAGCCTTGCCGCCATTATGGAAGGGGCTCGCGAAAACGACGAAAGGTTGGAGTATACCACCATCGGTCCCCACCGCGACGATATCAAAATTTCGGCAAGCGGTATAGACCTTAGACGTTTCGGCTCACAGGGACAGCAACGCTCGGCAGTGTTGTCACTAAAACTCGCAGAGATTGCTATCTTTGAAAAGCGCACGGGCGAAACGCCCGTACTACTGCTCGACGACGTAATGAGCGAGCTTGACCCCACCCGTCGCGAAGCGCTATTTAAAGCTATAGACGGCATACAAACGATAATAACCACCACCGATAGAGTGGAATTCCCCGTAGTAACTTATTATCACGTCAAGGATAAGCAAGTGGCAAGGGAACAGGAGTAAATATGGATTTAGCACAAGTAAAACAAGAAATCGCAAGCTTACTTAACATTGAGGGCGTTGACTCTGTTGAAGCAACGTCTTACGTAGTAATTCCCCAAGATACCACTCTTGGCGACTACGCATTGCCTTGCTTTAGATTTGCTAAGGCTCTTAGGAAATCTCCCGTCGTGATTGCACAAGACTTGGCTACCGAGCTAAGTGCCAAGGCACATCCGTTCAAGAAGATTGAGGCAGTAAACGGCTATCTCAACTTTACCCTTGACAGAAACGCCGAAGCAGGCAAAATTCTAAGCGAAGTTATCGCTAAAGGTGCTTCTTACGGCGACAGCGACGAGGGCACAGGCAAGACCGTTTGTATCGATTATAGCTCCATCAATATTGCTAAGCCTTTCCATATCGGCCACCTTTCCACAACCGTTATCGGTGGCGCGCTATACAAAATGTATAAGAAGCTCGGCTACAACGCCGTTGGCATCAACCACCTTGGCGACTGGGGTACTCAGTTTGGTAAGTTGATAGTTGCCTACAAGCTATGGGGCGACACTATCGACATCGAAAACGAGGGTATGCTTGCACTCACCAAGATATACGTTCGCTTCCACGAAGAAGCAGAAAAAGACCCAAGCCTTGACGACCAAGCAAGGTATTGGTTTAAGCAAATCGAGGACGGCAACGAAGAAGCTCTTGCCCTTTTCAATATGTTCAAAGAGCTCACTCTCAAGGAAGTTGGCAAGGTATACGATAGGCTCGACATCGTGTTTGACAGCTATAACGGTGAAGCGTTCTATAATGACAAGATGGCACCTGTTCTTGACGAGCTAAGAGCCCAAAATCTTGTAACCGTATCCGAAGGCGCTGAAATCGTTGACCTCAGCGAATACAATATGAGCCCTTGCCTATTGGTTAAGGCGGACGGCGCAACGCTATACGCAACTCGTGACTTGGCTGCCGCGTTTTACAGAAAGAACACCTACGACTTCTACAAGTGCTTGTACGTCGTAGCATACCAACAAAACCTACACTTCAAGCAAGTGTTCAAGGTAATAGAGCTTATGGGTAAGGATTGGTACAAAGATCTCGTCCACGTACCTTTCGGTATGGTTTCTCTTGAAGACGGCACTATGAGTACGCGTAAGGGTAAGGTCGTA
>JAFTZC010000080.1 GCA_017461065.1 Clostridia bacterium
AGGTGAAAACGGCAACGTAAGATTGGATGCAACCAATAAGAACTTTACAAATTCAATCCTTGCATACTTTACAATCAATCCTCTTGATATATCTACGCTCAAAGCAACCGTAAAAACGGCAGAAGATATCCAAGCAAAATACGGTTATGATAACGCAACCTCGTATGACGATATTCAAGCTATAACTTATAACGGATATCAACAAAGGCCTAACGTAATTTTCGTTACTTTGCAAGATGCGAGTGGCGTTGAATACGAGCTATATCGTACGGTTTTATATGGTGAACAAAAGGGCATCTACAGATACACCGACGCAACGATAGGTAGCCAAGCCTCATATAGACCATTTTTCAGAATCGTCAACTTGGACATTGACGAGTATGGTGACGTTAATGGCTATAAGGATGAAGCGCTTGCCTATTCAAACAACGTAAGTACGTGCACCTATAATGGTTCAAACGGAGGGGCTTGTGCATCTTTCCAAATTATGATTGATAGTGCAACTGCGTGTTCAAACCTTACCGGCACGGCAACCGTTTACTTCAACATAGCAACGCTCGATTTATCAAATTATAAATATACCATTGAAAATCAAGCGTTAAATAGTGAGCGTGTATACAAGGGTGAAGCGTGGTATCTTGAACCCGAAGTAGTATACGTAACCGTTCCAAGCCAAAACATTTGGGTTTACCAAAACAGTAAGTATATTCAATACGCTAACTATTCAATCACTTACGCTTTCAAGAATAGCTATGAATACAGTAAGAAATACAAGGATAATAAACCCGTCGTTGAGTATAGTGATGCGATTAGGGCAAAATGTGGTGTAATAGGAATATTCAACGATACCGGTAGATGGGAAGACGCTAACGCAGGAAGCAACGGGGCCCAATACTTTGAAGACTTTAGCGGAGCGTTTACGATAAACGGCGCCGAGAACGGTGCCGAGAAAGGTTGGTCTAACAATATTAACGTAACGCGTGATGGAGGCTTGACCGGCACGGTAGTCGCAGGAGCAGGTGTAATATTTGTTCTTGACGACGTAAACGTTACTGTGGGCGTACAAAGAGATAAAGATGGTTATATTATTACGGATGCGGATGACAAGACCATACCCCTTACGGCAACGACGCTGTTTGAGATCAATCCACTTGATTTGAGTGGTGATTATGATGCTACAAACAATAAGTTAATAGGCTTCTTCTCGGGAGATGGCTCGAGTCATAGTCTTGTACTTGCCCCCGAAACTTATACCGGAGCTGAAATAACCCCCGAACCGGTTGTATATGCTCACGTAAAAGAAAGCAACTCGGGAACGGTCCTTGGCGAGGACGACTTCTACTTTGGCTATGCCGGAACAGAAGACGGCCACACTTACGACAATATCAACGTAAAGAATAGCGGTATCGTTTACGTATACGGACAAGGCAACTATACCGGTATTATATATATTACCTTTAGTATCAAAGCACTTGACGTAAGTGGAAAAATCGAGGCAGCAGAGTATCTCGATGCCTTTGAATACACCGGTGATAAGCCCATTTACGTAATCAAAACGGGTTATGACATAGACTTCTACGTTACCTTTGGTGACGGTGTAACGAAAAAGGTAACTCTTGTTGCGGGCACTAACAACGATTTTGAATCTAACGGCGTTCAAACTTCAAACGTAGACTTCTCAACGGCCGAAAGTGGATACAACTATATCTCCATCAACTTGACCGGTCTTAACGATTATACCGGAGGCTACGGACAGGGCGGTAACTATTATAGCTCGAGCGCAATCCCGGTATACTTTGCCATTGTTCCTAAGGATATTAGTGGTACAAGCATTTCGGTAAAGACGAATTGGTCGTTGAACGACGAGCAATATACGCAACTCGTTTATAACGGCAAAGAATTTGCTTACAACGCATTAGATGGTGATAAGGACAACCATATAATCTTAACTTATACCGCTACTACGAGCACGGGTACAAAGAATATACCTTTATATTGCGAAGTCGATTACGACATCGTCGGTGGTGGTGCGAATATTAATGCAGGTACTGCAACCGTAAAGACGACCAGGACGGAAAACGCTGACGGCGAATATACCTATAACCACGAGCAAACCAACTCTGTTGGTGGATATATCATCTTAAAGGGTAAAGGAAACTATACCGGCGAGCTTGCAGTTCCGTTCACCATCTTGCCAAGAGATATTAGTGGTACTTCGGACGACAAAGTTTCAATTGACAGCGCCGTTGACGAGACCACTGCTAAGTACTATGAATACTTTACAGGCGCTCAAATTACGCCAAGCGTAGATAGTGTAACCTACGTAGGTAAAATTGAAAGTGATACCAATACTATTACGATTAGTGGCCTCAAAGAGGGCACCGACTACGGCGTTACCTATGCCGAAAACGTAAACGTTAGCACGGGTGGTATCGTAATCGTTACGGGACAAGGCAACTTCACGGGCACCAAGCAAGTTCCATTTGATATTAAACCTATCGCACAAACGGTAGAGTTCTTTGATCCTGCAAACTATAACGATGAAAGCTACTTGAAGGTAGAAAACGGCACCGATTATGCCGATTACTATATTAATGCCGCAGATAAATCCAAGGATGGCGTTAGAATAGTTGCCGCAACGAGTGCTATTTACCCAACGGCAAGACCAATTGAGTTTATAGTAACGGACGTTAACGGAAACGCAACCAATAAGGCTATCGTCAGCTATGAAGAGCCCGTCATCGAGAATGGTAAATCGTATACGTATGCAACCATAACCTTCAACAACGCATACGGCATTATCAATATTAAAGCAAGGCAAACCGACGCGCTTGGCAACTATATTACTGCTGAAGACGTAAAAAATACCTTCGCCATTTACGGCAAGCGTCAAGATAGTGCAAGTGGACTTATCGATTTGGAAAAGGTATACGGCAACGATGCTGAAGAGATTTGTCCCACCCTTGCATCGGGCAAGATTATTGCTTACAAGGTTGAGTCAAGTGATACCGACAAAGTATCCGTTTCAAGCATTAACAACGAAAACTTTGTTCTAACTTATAAAAACGCAACCGAAGGCGCAGTAACCATCACCGTTTCGCACGACGGACACATTGGATTGGTCGAAGGCGTCAACAACACGGTTTTGTACGACGATAACGCATACGTAGCATTTAGCGAAAGCTTTACCGTAAACGTTGCCAAGAGACCTCTTTTAATCAGCTTGGCTCCTATAACGGTAGAGTACGGCGATAGGTCTAAAGAAAATCCCGGTGCCGATGGCGAGTATGATTTTGAATTTGAATACGTATACACTACCGACGGCACGGCAGGGGATATCGAAGATACTGCTACCGGTCTCGTAAACGGCGACAAGCCCGAAGACGTAATCAGTGGCCTTGCAACATCATATAACCCCGTCGACCACGCAAGGGTAGGTTCATACGGAGGCGAACAAATCTACGTAGTATATGGTAACGTAGACGTGCTTTCCAACAACTATGCGATTTCATACGGCACGGGCTCTTTGACGGTAACCAAGAAGGCTCTTGACGTATTCGTTAAGATGTCGGCAACTGCTACTGAAAACCAAATCATCAAGGTGTTTGGCGAAGAGAATCCCACTTCACTCGTATATACTTTTGAAGGCCTAATCAACGCAAACGATTCAAGTAGCTTTACCAACCCAAGCATCAACTACGTTGACGAAAACGGAAAGCCAATTACCAAGTACACCTCAGCCGGCACTTATACCGTAAAGACTACGGGAGGCGAAGCAGACAACTATAGCTTCAATGAAACTGCGGTAACGCTTATCATTAAGAAGGCAAACGTAAGCATTAGCATTGATAGCCTTTCGGTTGATTACTCAGGCTCGCCCGTAATCCTAAGTGAAGCTACCATCAAGGGTGTTGAGCTTGAAGACGGTACGTTCGATATGCCAGAAGATGGTTATAACATAACGATTAGTCCTCTTGAAAGGGACGATTGGGGCAACTACACGGAAACCGACGTTTGGCCCGAAAACGTAGGTAGCTATCGCGTAAGAATAACCTTTACTCCTGCTGAAAACGTCAGTGACAACTATGCCGTAACCGAGCAAGACTTCACTAACGCCATTACTATTAATAAGGTAGCACCCACCATTACGTACGGCTTAGCTTCAAGATTCCAATATACTGCTCAACCTATCAACGTAAACCAATTGTCACCTGATATTGACGGCGTAGGCTCTAACCCAACCATAGATTATATCAGTGAATTTTGGTTTGCCGAAACCGGCAACGATATGAACGTTGGCTGTGAAAGCAACGGAACGTATAACATTTACTTTAGTGCAACGGCACCAATCGACATTGGTGTTTACGATATAATCTGTATCTATAGAGCAGACGTAAACGACAACTATACCGACCTAATAGTACGTTTCAATAAAGCCGTTGAAATTACCACGGGCGTTCCAACGATTACGATTAAACAAACGACCAAGTCCTTCACCTATAACGGACAAGGTTGTGCTTTGGACGTTGTAAACGACTTTGGTGACTTCATTTATAAGCCATACGGCGGTGATGCTGTCGTTCTACAAAAGGATAACACGACTATCAAGTACCTTGTTGATGGCGATTGGACAACCGAAGCTCCAAAGAACGTTGGTAAGTACAACATCAGAGTATACTACGCACCCACCGCAACCGACCTTGCCAACAACGTAGGTTCTGAAGAAAAAGAATTCGCCAACGCAATCGAAATCAAGCCTATTGATATTTCGATTGGTAACGACTATATCAAGCTCAATTATACAGGCACGCGTAGACGTACTTATACTGGCGCAGGACAACCGCTAAGCAAGGATTCCGACGTAATCGTTGCGGGTGTAAGTGGCGGAACGACGCCTCTTGGTAGCATTTCTATCCGCTATTACAAGAACAATATTGAGTTTACCGAGCCCAAGAATGCAGGTCTATACGACGTGCACGTAACCTATCACGCAGTAACCGGTGACAACTACACCGCGACTGACACAAAGGTATTCAAAGGAGCTTTGGAAATTAGCAGAGTAGGCGTAACCGTTGATCTAACCAATACCTATAGTTACGTATTTAACGGAATGGGTAGGGGTGCAGAAGGCGCGGTATGTCACGGCGTATTGCTATCCGACGGCACTTACGAGCAACCTCTCGGCACGCTCAGCTATGCATATAGAAAGAGCGGTAGCAGTGCCGGCTACTCGTCCGACCTACCATCGGCAGTAGGCACCTACGACGTAAGAATCAGCTACGTACCTACCTTGGACGACAACTATATGAACGTTCTATCCAAGGAGTTCAGCAAGGTTATCACCATCACCAAGGCAACGCCGAGCATCATCATCAACAAGACGACGGTAAGCTACGGTGAGACTATCGTAGTTGACTACACCATCCGTGGTGCACAATACGACCTAAACGGCCCGATGAGCGAACTCAATGGCGGTGTTGGTAGGGTAGTTATCAGCTATGGTACGCGCTTTACTACCGCAGACGGCGGTGCAGGCTACAATTGGAGCACCGATGCACCTGTTGACTCGGGAAAGTATAGCATCAAGATTGACTTTAACGCAGGTGGAACTTCCAATTACGTATCGGTATCACAAACTGCGTTTGATATCTTGACTATTGAAAACATTAAGCCCACCTTTACTCTTGAGTCCAAGACCGTAACTTATGACGGAAACCGTCACAATGCAGGGGCTGCTCTCGTATTCGACGGCAATGGAAAAGAGTACACCAAGTGGGACGGCGTAAGCAGTGGTAAGTACTACTATCGTGGCACCATTGGTTACGAATACAGAAAGGCAGGCAGTGGTACTTGGACCACTCTTGCACCTAACGCTGTTGGCGTATACGACGTACGCGTACGCTACTATGAGAACCCTGTTAGCGACGTATTTAGTGCAGAAGCTATCGACTTTATCGGAGCTCTCGAAATCAAGGCACTCGTAATCAACGTAATGCCTATTTACGGACAAGGCCACGTATACGACGGAACTTCGACCGAGGGTAGCGAAATCGCATACGTATATAGCTATATGCGCGACGGATACAAGTATATGGTATACTCGCGCGTGGGCGACCTTGACAGAAACGAAGTTATCGACCTATCCAAAGCCGAGTACGTTGACGAAAACGGCTACGTATACACCATCGTAACAGATGCCGATATGCTTACCGACGCTTGGCGCGACTACTACGAGAGAATGATTACTCTTGTAAGCGGAAGCTTCCTTGACGGCGACGAGCTAATCACCCTTGAGTTTGCTGACCTTGGCGTAACGGAAGGAAAGGGCGAATTTACTGCAACTAACGGCAAGAATTACGTTGTAGACCTTGACCTTGACGTAGTTTATATCGAAAACGAAAACAGCTATACCTTGAAAAACGAAAGCGGATACTACTTCTCACTCGTTGACGGCGAAGGCAAGGTAAACGTAATCGAAATTATCACTTCCAACATCGTATACGCAACGGGTGATACCACTAAGGGAACTTATGCAGTAACTACTGCCGGTAAGCAAACCATTTACACCATTAACCTTAGCGAGATGACGGCAAGTGCTAACGGCGAAGTTTACGATATTTACCGCAACGTACACATTATCTCATATCAAAAGGGTAGCTCCAACGTTGATATCAAGGTTGACTTCAGCTCATTCTACTACGTAAGTGCCGACGGAAAAGCAATCTACAAAAACGCAAACGGCGAAACCTTCTTGATTGACGTAAACACTTCGGAAGTTCAAAAGGTAGCAGCCTTGAACGTTGACACCGTATCGTTTGAGTACGTAGGCTACAATAATACCCAAGCAACTGCAACCGTTGATACGAGCGCACTCGAAGCAATTTATGCTAACAACGCCTATATCGGCAAGTATAAAGAGGGTAACTTCGAGTTTATCGTAAACCTCAAGGCAAAGACCGTAAGAGTACAAACCTACTACTTGATGAGCCTAAACGGAATTTACTATCAATTCCAAAACTCAAGAGACAGACAGGTTTCAGTTGCGCTTGCAAATATGACCCAAACCGAAACCAAGGGTCTATATACCTATACCTACGGCGGCATCCTATACTATCTTGACACCGTCAATATGATTGCAAGGGAAGGCGCAAACCTATACACCTTCGACGCAAAGTCAAGCGAGCTATATCAAGAAACCGATGGCGAAAAGGTAGGCTTTAGCGTGGACGTACGCGAGCTCACCTATAACGTAGTACGCAACGGCAAGCTACACGGAACGACTACTCTCTACGGCAACAGCTATGACGTAGAAAACGCAACCTTGATTAGTGGCAACAGCTGGAGCGGTACGTTCAGTATTCTTGCACAAGGTGCAGGCGAGTACGAAATCGCACAAGGAACTCTTGGTATCAGCACCAACTACGCTATGAACTTTGTTAAGGGCGTAACCTTCAATATCAAACGCGCTAAGCTAACCGTAAGCTTTACGGGTGACGAAGACGCTATCTACGACGGCGAAGGTAAGTTTATCAGCTACGAAATCGAAGGTATCCTTAACGACGAGACCGTTGGCGTAGTACAAAGCTACGACGGCGATAACTTGAACGTAACCGACGGCGGATATCGTACGATGATTACCATCAACAGCACCAACTACTACCTTGAAGGTGGTGTAAGTAAGTGGTACTATATCGCACCTGCAACTATGGAGCCCATTGTTGTTCCTGAGAGCAAGCCCATCATTTACGACGGCGCTAAGCACTATCTCGAACTTAAGGACGTTGAAAGGGGAGCAAGTATAAGTTACTCAGGCAGCGAAACCGCACCTTACTTCGTAGAGCCAGGCACTTATAGCGTAATCGCAATAGTATCCAAGCCCAACCACGTATCCCTTGAAGTTGAGCTCAAGCTCACCATTGCTAAGGCTAAGTACGAAGTAAACGCATTCGAAGTACCCGGCACCTTGAAGTACGGCGATGCACTACCAAGTTTACTATGCGACAGCAACCTTGGCACTATTGCACTTGACCCAACTCAAGTATTACTACCAAGCGTAACCACTTATACTTGGACGTTCACTCCATACTCACAAGAATTCTACAAGTTCTACGAAGGCAACTCCGCAGACGGCAACACCATCACCGGTACCATTGAACTCAAGGTTCAAAAGGCACAAGCTAACATCGAAGTTACTGGCGAGCTTATCCAATCCGAAACCAACCCAAGTGCAATCATTGGCTTTGCAAACGGATTAAGCAACAACGAAAGTGACCTTGTGACCATCGAGTACGTTGCAGGTGACGGCACCCGTTATGCTAAGATGCCCACCGATCCCGGCAAGTACACCGTACGCATCACGTATGCAGGGGACGAAAACTATGCCGAAACCGTATATACCACGGTACTCACCATCGAGCAAGAGTCCAACTACGAATGGCTAATCTACGTAGGAAGTGCGATTGTAGTATTGACGCTACTCTCAACGGTATTTTTCCTTGTTCGTAGACAGAAAAAATTTGAATAAAAGTAATTTGTAAATCGTTTTTCAAAAGCAATCCCCATCGGAGTGCCCTACACATAGCACGGTATTCCGATGGGGTGATTCTTTCGTTATTTTTTAATCTAATCGAAAGCTATAAATTGGCTAATATAGTAATATTTTGCGCACTTGATGGTATAATTTTAGTAAATATAATTGCGCGCGCGCACGATATATAATATATTATTTTTATAACAGTAAAATGCAAAGTGTTTTCTTTAAGAAAATGCTTGAATTGTCGTTTGATACGCGCAGGTCGCGTATATAAAATACGCGCGGGAGCGCGATTATGTGCGCATAAAATAAAAAGCGATTTAGGGAAGTCTTAAAACTTCGTGTAATGGATGCGCGGTTGCGTATTATAGTGCGAAAAGGAAGGAAGAAGGATATGAAACAGAAGCTATCGTTTAAACCTTTAATATTTATATTATTTTTCGCGGTGTTGTTATTAGCGTTCACTTTTAACATTTTTAATGCAAATGTTTTGCTGGATAGCGTTTTTGAGTCGTTGGAAATATCGGACATAAATAACAACGTTCAAAAAGCAGAAGCACTTACTAATGCGGGTACCGGTACGCAATATGGAAATACCGATAAGGGATATGGTGTAGTTCATACCGAAATTACGGGAACGGGTACTTTCTACGGCGTTTCTTTAGATGGAAACACGAATAATACTAATGGTAACGTGTTGACAAGTACCTTGGAATGGACGTCATCATCAGGAAGCTCAGGTAGTTACGCAGAAAGAGTTTTTATTCGAATTAGAGTTGATTATACTACTAATAAATCCGTATGGTTGAGTAACAATAATTATTTCAATTTCCAAGTTCGCGCTTATACTTATTCCAACAACAATAACGTTCAAAATCAAAAAATATTAGTTCGTTATTTTAATACGAGCGGTACTCAAATAGGTAGCGATCTTACAGCTGAAGCAACGAGTGGAAATTATATTACAACGTCCACTTACGATCCTTCGCAAAAAGTAGGATATATAGAAGTTTTCCTGTATTATAGAGGGAATAACAATACGAACATAAGAAACCCAGAAATTATCGTTACAAGTGAGTACAACGATACTACAGCACCGACCATAACGCTGGCGGAGTCTTTAGGCAATTATAATAATCCGCTTACTACTAAAAACACTCTTACTATAGGAGACAATTCTCAACTTGAAAAAGCATCCTTAACTTATACACCGCAAGGCTCGTCGAGCCCTACTGTTAGCGGACAAGAAACAAGTTATTCAAACACTTCTTCAACGATGACGCTTACGCAAGGAAATTATGGAAAATATACCGTTACCGTAACTGACATTTTCGGTCTTTCTACCAGTAAAACGTTCTACTATATTTCGAAATATAACCAAGAAACCACGTCGACGGTGGTTAGCTTGGCAGACATGTTTGGTGCCGATGACTTTAATGGTAGCGCGGAATATTCGGTGCCGATGGCAGTAAGCGATGTTAGCGTTTTAGGTAAAGTGTCGGATAATAAGCTTTATATGTATAATACTTTGTCCTTTACCGATAACGCGTGGTCTTTTGGCCCCGTCCTTTCGTCGGATTCGGGCAGTGGGCACGCCGTTGTCTATTACGATATAGACCTTGGCGAATATGTTGAAAAACTAGTAAGCAACGGAGTACAAATAGAAGTTTACTTTACGGGTACTTCCGGAAGTGGTATTTCTCATACGTTCGGTGTTTTTTCAAAGGCAAGCAGTTTTACAACGACGGCGGCTTCAAGCTTGTACTGTATGGCTCGTTGGTGTACCGATTATAGCTCCGGTAATGAAAGCAACTGGAGTGATTCAAATATTGAATCGGGTGTAACGGCTCATTACGGAGCACAAGGCCAAAGCATGACCTACGGCGATTATTCCGTACCACGTAAGGATTTATATTTGAGCGGAAGATATATGCGTATAATTTTGGGTGTTTATTCGAGTAGCTCTTTTAGAGCGGCTACGATGTCGTCCCCAACGTTAAAGCTCAAGATATCAGACCAGGTCGCGCCCGAAATAAGTTATTCGGCCGTCAGTGGTTACAGCGAATGGACTACGAGTCCTTCCTTTACCATAGACGATAACGGTACAGATGGTATTTATTCATACAGTTACACTTTTGCTGATTTTGCAGGGGCCAGTGGTCAAGGCGCTTCTAATACTTATAGTATCAATGATACTTGGGCAACGAGCGTTCCTTTGTCGTTCCCTCAAATGGGTATTTATACCATTTCTGCAAGAGACTTTTTGGGCAATGCAACCGAAAAGACCGTAAAATACTGGGCACCTACGCTGAACCTTTCTATCGCAACTGACGGAGCTACAGGGACTACGACTGGGGGGACGATTTCTACGGGTTCGGTAAGTGATGCGACAGGAACCAATTATGCTACGAGCGATATCAGTAATAGTTACGCAATAGGAGATGCCATGGCGTTTTGGGCAAAGCCGAACGCCGGATATTACTATGCAGGGCTTACAAAGGCTTCAAGTACTGACTCCCCATCCGAGATTTATGGCAGCACCTTAAATAGGAGCATAACGGCAGTAGCAAGCACGAGCCTTGAAAGTGCCACTGACAGCAATTATAGTGGTTACATTTCAACTTCCAATATTGAATTCCTTTATACAATATGGCTATATAAACAGCCGACCATTGACATAGGTGATGGTAAAATTAATCTTGTTGTAAATTTCAAGAGCATAAATGCAAGCTTTGCTACAAGCGAAACGGAAGTATTGTACAACAATATTTCATATCCAATAACATTTAATCAAACATCTTACACTCATGCCGATACGTCGCTTGAAATATATACTGCACAAGGTATATATAATGGTACTTTGGCAGGTTCAAATAACACTACCACCGCTGTTCCTAAAAATGCAGGTACTTATACTTACTATGGAGCGATTACAAGTGGCAATATCGTGCTTGGCAAAACGGCAACACAAAGCTTGACCATTACGCAGCGTCCGATTACCCTTATTGCAGACAACCAAACCCAAGTATATGGCGATACTCATAAGGCCCTGACATATACAGTAAGCGGTACCTATGCACAAAATGAAGATATAAATATACTTAACTTCAGTATTGCGAAGGCTGAGCCTGAAAAATACGATGCGGGTAGCTATGCTATTATAATCACAGCACACAATGACAACTACGATATAACCATCACTAACGCAACATATACCATTTCTGTACGCGAAATGACTTTGTCTGCTGACGATAAAGAAATATACTATGGCGATGATGAGAAAACGCTTACTTATTCCATAATAAGTGGATCTTTTGCAAGTGATGCCGATAAGACTAATATTGGTGTTGTTCTCACAAGAGAAGAAGGTACTGTAGCGAACGAATATGAAATTACTTTATCATATGCAAGTGATCTTGATGGTAACTATAGACTCACTCTTTCTAATGAGGGGAAAGCAAAATATACTATCAAAAAGCGTCCAATTACTTTTGTAGCATACGACCAAACCCAGGTATATGGAGATACTCAAAAAAACCTAACGTATGAAGTATCCGGTTTAGAATCTGGCATCTATGCGCCTGGTGAAGATATAAACATACTTAACTTCAGTATCGCAAAGAGTGACCCTGATATTTACGATGCAGGCAGCTATGATATCATAATCACAGCAACCAATGATAACTACGATATAACCATCACTAACGCAATATATAGAATAGATCAGCGCCCAATTCTTTTGACACTAACGGCAAATTCTTATAGTAAAACTTATGGAGAGCCGGATCCAACCTTTGGATACGAAGTAGAATATATCGGTGATTCAGGCAAGATTGCCATTGTGGATGCCTCTGATTTGACAATCAACGTAGTAAGAGAAACCGGCGAAAATGTAGGTGAATATACTATATCTATTGAGTGCGTCGAAAAAGACAACAGAGAAAACTACTATGTAGAAACTCAAGATGCAAAACTAATAATCAATAAGGGTACTCTTATTGGGGTATTTATTGGATTAAATAGCCCCAATACTATGTCCCTTCCTTATACCGGAACAGAATTCACTCTACTCATTGGATATATTGGCTTTGCTGATGGGGAAGACGAAAGTGTAATATCAGGCGCAAGTAGCATATCTGTCACAGCAGTAAACGCAGGTTATACTTATCCAAATGCAGGTAAATATACTGCATCTTACAACATCGACACGGCTACAGCATCAAACTATGATATTAAAGCAGGAAATGATGTTGAGTTTGAAATAACAAAAGCAAGCTTAACTATTGCATATAAAGAAGAAACCATTACCTTTGGAGAAACACCAAAGGGAGAGCTTAAGTACGACGGCTTTGTAAACGGCGAAAACACCGACGTACTTGCTAAGCCAGCAAGCGTAAGCTTTGAAAATGAAAAGAACTCACTCGGCTTTGTTGCAAGTGGCGAGTATACTATTACTCCAAGTGGTGCAAGCGCCGTTAACTACGATATCGCCTACGTTTCCGGCACTTTGACTGTCAACAAGAAGGCTATCACGGCTACTTACACTAACGTAAATACCATCACCTACGGCGATACGATTGCGGTCACTATGGCAGATATCACTCCAAGCGGCCTTGTTTCGGGTGACAGCAAGAACTCACTATCAATCGCAAGCTACAACCTATCTGCATACACGAATGCAGGCACTCACGAGATTGATAGCAGCAATATTACCATAACGGCAAACAACTACACCGTAACCGTAAGCGGTAGCGTTACTATCTCCAAAGCTACTTTGAGCATTGGCGTTTCATTTGATAAGGATAGCTATACCTACGGCGAAGTTCCCGTAGTAAGCGTCGTTTACAAAGGATTTAAGTACACCGATAACGAAAATAGCGTATTTGGCGAAAATAAGCCGACCGCAGAACTTACCTTGAACGAGTTCGAGCTTGTAAACGCAGGCACTCATACCATCACTCCAAGCGTAGTGGACGGCCTTGAGCTTCAAAATTATAACTATTCCGTAAAATCAAGTAGCATAACCATTCAAAAAGCAACGCTTACTATCACCTATCTCGGTGAAGAAGTGGTATACGATGGCAAACCACAAAAACCAAGCTCTGATAAAGTTGAAGTGGTTGGATTCGTAGCAAAAGATAACATCAATCTTGGTGAATTTACCTTCTCTCACGATGGATATTCCACAGTAAACGCAGCACCGAGCGTTAACGTTATCCTAACGAACGACCAAGTTGCTTTACTCAAAAACTACTCTTACACCCAACATACCGGTAGATTTGCAGTTATCCCACGTCCAATCACCTTTACGGCTGACGACAAGACTCAAGTATACGGCAACGACCAAACAGAGCTTACCTACCAAGTAGGTGGTTTGGGCTATGCTGACGGCGAAGATGCAACTACCCTTGGCGTAACCGTCCAAAAGGCAGATGGCAACGACGTAGGTGATTACGATATCACCGTTACTGCAACCAACTCTAACTACGAAGTTACCGCAGAAAAGGGCACCTACACTATCACCGCTCGTCCTATCGAAATTAGCTTTAGCGTAAACGCATCTAAGGTTTACGACGGCCAAACCGACGTAACGGACGAAGTAAATTATACCTTCACTAACTTGGTAGCAGGCGACGACCTTGCTCTATCAGGCATTAGTGCAAGCGTGGAAAATAAAGACGTTGGCGCAAGAACCGTTACCATCTTGGACGGCTTCACTCTTGCAGGAGACGACGCCGCTAACTATACGCTCGACGGCGGGGCTATCAACAAGGACGGCTTGTCCATCACCATTACTAAGGCAACGCTAACCGTAACTATTACCTTTGATGGCGTATCTATCACCGAAGGTGATACCGTAACGGCAGAGCAATTTGAGATTACCTATGCAGGCTTTGTAAACGGCGAAACCGATAGTGTACTCACTACAAAGGCAAGCGTAGACCTAATAGCTGTATCCAACCTTGCAGCAGGTAAACCACAAATTCCATACGTTGGTGCAACTGCTACCAACTATGAGTTCAATTACGTAGTAGGCACTATCGAAGTCAAGGCAGCTCGCACGCTAATTGATGCAAGCGGACTAAGCTTTACTTCAAGGGACCTAACCTATAATGGACTTAGCCAAGAAATCACAATCGTTTGGGAAGATATGCCATCATTCGTTCAAGTCGCATACGTATACAAGAATGCACTTGGTAGCGTTGTAAGCGAGCAAAAGAACGTCGGCACCTATAACGTAACCGCTAAATTTACCGTAGCCGATGCAAATTACTATATGGAGCCAGCTTCATACGAAGCTCAAATGGTAATAGGTACCAAGGCGGTAAGCGTAACCTTTGATAGCACCAACCTAAGCAAGATTTACGACGGCAATAGGGATATCACCCTTGCTCACGAGCCCGAAATCGTTGGCTTGGTAGACGGCGAAAGCATCAGCTATAACCTGGCAGCTACCTTTGACGATGCAAACGTTGGCGAAGCTAAGAAGATTACTCTCGTAAGCACTTCTGCAACTGCAGGCGCTAACACCTTGTTTGAAAACTACGATATCACTATCACCAACGCAGCTACTCTAAGCGCTGATATTACCCCTAAAGCAGTAAGCGTAACCTTCGATAGCACCAACCTAAGCAAGGTTTACGACGGCAATAGGGATATCACCCTTGCTCGCGAGCCCCAAATCGTTGGCTTGGTAGACGGCGAAAGCATCAGCTATAACTTGGCAGCTACCTTTGACGATGCAAACGTTGGCGAAGCTAAGAAGATTGCTCTCGTAAGCACTTCTGCAACGGCAGACGCTAACACCTTGATTGAAAACTACGATATCACTATCACCAACGCTGATGCGCTAACTGCCGACGTCATCGCTCGTCCAATCGACCTAACCTATACCGTAAACACAACCAAGACCTATGACGGCACGACGACTCTCCCCGAAAGCCATATCGCCGGCGTTGCCTTTGATAACAAGGTTGACGGCGAAGAGCTCACTTATACTATCAAGGGTGAATTTGCAATCAAGAACGCAACCCTAAACGGCGAAACCGTAACGCTAACCGTTACCAAGGCTATTTCGGGCACAACCGCAAGCAACTACTACTTCGTCGACGGCGGAATCGATACCTGCGACGGCACCATTACGAGAAAGGTTATCTCTATCGTGCTTGAAAATCAAACCTCCGTTTACGGCGAGCCCGTTGTAGTATCAAACGACAAGTGGTCGGAAGCAGTAGTCGATTCAATCGTAGAGGGCGACAAGCTCGGCATCACTATTAGCAGAGACGGAACTTCGCTAAACGCAAACAGCTATCCGCTACGCGCTACCTACACCAACCTTAACTATTCGGTAACCTTTACGCAAGCAAATTACGTTATCACCCAAGCCGAAACCGAAGTCTACTTCGATAAGACCAACGTAGAATTTGAGTACACCGGCGAAAAGGTTGCTATTAACTCACAAAACTTCTACGTATACACCAACCGTGACAATCCAACCCTTGGTATTGTGTATCCCGATATGGCCAAGGATACTCTTGGTGGCGACGTGGAAATAAAAAACGTTGGCGAGTACACTCTACTCTTCAAGGTTGTAAACGATACTACCGACTCTATCCCCGATAACTTCAAAGAAACTGAAGCCAAACTCGTGGTTAGAGTGGTAAAAGCAAAGCCCACCTTCGACTTTAGTGCAATCGCTCAAACTATCTATCGCTATAACGGCGAAGAACAACACATCACTGGCGTAACCAGCACAAACACCGATAGTGGAGCAGTAATAAACTACTCCGGCAACACCTTTACCGACGTTCCCGAAAACGGGGAGATTACCATTACCGTATACATATCGGAAACCGAAAACTACTACGCTTCGAGCGCAACCTATACCGTATTCGTTCTAAAGGCTAACTACGACCTAAGTGGCTACACCTTCGAAAACGAAACCTACGATTACGACGGCACCATGCATTCGGTTGAAGTATTAGGTCTACCCGAATCCATCTCGGTAACCTACACTTGCAACGATATCGTTTCAAGCGAGCCTATCGAAATCAAGGATGCAGGTATCTATATCGTATACGCTGACTACACCTATGACGAACGCAACTACGAGATGCCCGTGCTTCTAAAGAGCGCTCGTCTACAAATTAACCAAATCAGCATTACCGTTGAAGTAACCCACCAAGAAGGCTACTACGGCGAAGAACCCGAGTTTGACCCCACGGGCGTAAACGTTATCGCAGGTAACTTTATCCCCGGTGATCCCATCGACCTTGAACTCAAGCTCGAACCAAGGGATAGTTATCCAATCGGCACCTATCAGCTCGTTGCAAACACCACTTCAAGTGGTAACTACAACGTAACCGTCGCAACGGGAACTTACACTATCTTGCCAAGACCTATCGTCCTTAGAGCAGACAATCGCGGCAGTGAATACGGCGAAGAAGATGCCGAGCTCGCTTGGTCTATCGATGAAACGTCGCCATACTCTATCATCGAAGGAGACGTCTTTAACGCAGCACTTATGCGTGCAGAAGGAAGAACGCCCGGAACTTATGCTATAAGCGGCACTATCGTAAATCCCAACTACGCAGTTACCTTGATTGAAGGTGAATATACCATCACTCCGAGAAAGATAACCATCGTCCTTTATAACCAAGAGGGTACCGACCCAAGTCACCTTAACAAGAAGGGCTACAAGGTATCGGGCGGTATACTCCGCGGTGACGACCTTGATATCAAGGTTGTTGCGGACGGCGAAATCGGCTCAACCCCCGGCAACTACCCCTTGACTGCTACCTATAGCGACAATCCCAATTACGAGGTCAAGGTAACCGAAGCGGTGTTCACCCTAAGACTTGCTGCTAAGATTAGCGTAAAGAACCTAATTTACTCCAAGCTCTACGACGGCGTACCTTACGTATTTGATGCAAGCGTATCGAGCGGAGCAACGCCAATCTTTACCATAAACGGCATCTACGTCGACAACGCATTCACCGAAGTAGGTATTTACGAAATTACCATCATCGCACCTATCACCGGCGACTATGCTGAACCCGAGCAATACTCCTTTACCTTTGAAATCCGTCCCACGGAGCTCATCGCAGAGCAATCAGGCATAACATTTATGCTCTCTAAGGAAGACGGCTTCGGCGCAGATGAAACACTCGAAGTACATCAAACCCAAGAAATCGTTCTTTCAGGCGAAAATTACACCCAAGAAATTGATTCTGCTTACTCCATCTATATCATTAGAGATGACGAGAGAATTCCGCTCGAGGAGTATGCAAGAGGTCAAAAGGTAAATTTAAGGATTAAGCTCAGCGACGAGCTACAAAGCCTTGGCGTATCTACTTGGTTCGTTGACTCCGAAGAAAACGTACTATACTCCGTAGACGAGCACAAGGAAGGAGTCGTAGAAGTAGACCTTGAAGGCGGCAGTATGCACGTTCTATTCGTTGCAGAAAGAGATGAAGCAATGCCACTCCTTATCGTAGGAAGCGCAATGGGACTTGCCTTCGTAATCCTATTCTTCTTCTACCTATTCAGAAAGAAGGCACTATAACAAACTGACCTATGGACAAGATAAAAATCGGCTCACAACTATATACATACCGCAATCTTCTAAAGACGGCTGAAGATATAGACGCCGTCTTTGGAAGGATAGCAAGTTATGGGTGCACCGTTGCTCAATGGAGCGGTGTCAAGGTAGCAATCGACCCCAAAGAAGTCAAAAGGATAGGGGACGAGCACGGCATCGAAGTTGCTTTGAGCCATACTCCGTTCGATAGAATCGTGGGAGACACCGACCGCGTTGCCGAAGAACATCTTTTGATGGGCGCACATACCGTTGGGCTCGGTATGATGGCGAGCGAGTATTCTTCGAGCTACGATAAGCTAATGGAGTTTATCGATATAGTAAACGAAGTTTCCATTAAGCTCAAGCCGTACGGATTGAAGTTCGGCTATCACAACCACGCCAAAGAATTCAAAAAAATGGGTGACAAGCTCATCATAGAGCACCTTAGGGATGGTAGTGATATGGAATTTATATTCGATACCTTCTGGTGTCGTTACGCAGGGCACAATCCATCCGAGTGGCTTGAAAATTTATCGGGTAGAGTAACCGACATCCACCTAAAGGATTGGAAGTGGGCGCCATTCAAACTTCCACGCTTCCAAGATATCGGCAAGGGCAAGCTCGACTTCGTGGATATCTTGTCAAGCGCCGAAAAGGCTGGCACGAAGTACGCCTACATCGAGCACGATTTAACTTCCGACCCCGACAAAACCACTCGCGAGAGTATGGAGTATCTACAAGAGATTTACTACAACAAATGATTATTCAAGGACTGCAAAAGCTAACGGTATTAGATTTTCCCGGACAAGTAGCCTGCATCGTTTTTACGGCAGGTTGCTCTTTTCGTTGTCCCTTTTGTCACAACGCAACCTTGGTTAAGGGCGACGGTGAAAGTATAAGCGAGGATGAAGTACTAAGCTATCTCAAAAAGAGACAGGGGATTCTTGACGGCGTGGTTATCACGGGCGGAGAGCCTACCATTCAAAAAGACCTAAAGCAGTTTATTTTAAAAATAAAAAATCTTGGCTACAAGGTCAAGCTTGACACCAACGGATATCATCCCGAAGTACTCGAGGACCTTTTAAACGAGGGTTTGCTCGATTACGTAGCTATGGATATCAAAAACTCAAAAGAGCGTTATGCTGTAACGGTAGGGCTACAAAATATCGACGTTTTACGCATTGAGCGCAGTGTAGAGCTGCTCAAAAACTGTAGCATTCCTTACGAATTCCGCGTGACAACTATGCAAGAATTTCACTCCGAAAAGGAGTTTGAAGCCATCGCAGAGTGGGCCAAGGGCGCTAAAAAAATTTTTATACAATCTTTCAAAGATTCGGGCGATATATTGTGTGGTACCTTCACCCCATTTGACGACGCAAAAATCGCCGATTTTAAGCAAATTTTAGCAAAAACCGTCACCGACGTGGAAAGTCGGTAGCCAAGGATACCACAATATTTTGTGGTCAAAAGGGCTTTTTGGCAAAAACACACCACAAGATATTGTGAAAAAAGTGTTGACACAACCCCAAATCGTGTACTACAATACTTGTGCACGATTAATTTTTTGGGAGGTAGATTATGTACCAAGTTGTCAACAGAGAAGGCAAAGTAGTTGAATTTGATACTAATAAAATCATTGGCGCAATTTCCAAAGCTTTTGATTCATTGGATAAATATTATAATAGGAGTACCTTAGAGCTACTCGCTCTTAGAGTTACTGCTGATTTTAACGGCAAGATTAAGGACGGCTATATTTCGGTTGAAGACATCCAAGATAGCGTTGAAACCATCCTTATTCAAGCAGGTTACGCTGACGTTGCAAAGGCATATATCCTTTATCGTAAGCAACGCGAAAAAGCAAGAAACATTCAAGGCACCCTTCTTGACTACAAGAAGGTTATCGACGACTATCTAAGCGTAAGCGACTGGCGCGTTAAGGAAAACAGCACCGTTACCTATTCGGTAGGTGGTCTTATCCTATCTAACTCAGGCGCAATCACCGCTAACTACTGGCTAAGCGAAGTTTACGACGAAGAAATCGCAAACGCTCACCGTAAAGCTGACATCCATATCCACGATATGAGTATGCTAACCGGCTACTGCGCAGGTTGGTCACTCAAGCAACTCATCAAGGAAGGCCTTGGCGGCGTTACCGGTAAGATTACTTCTTCACCCGCTCGTCATCTATCCACCCTATGCAACCAAATGGTTAACTTCCTTGGTATTATGCAAAACGAATGGGCAGGCGCTCAAGCATTCAGCTCCTTTGACACCTATCTTGCACCATTCGTAAAGAAGGATAACCTTAGCTACTACGAAGTTAAGAAGTGCATCCAAAGCTTCGTATACGGCGTAAATATTCCTTCTCGTTGGGGTACCCAAGCACCATTTAGCAACATTACTCTCGACTGGGTTGTTCCAAACGACCTTGCAGAGCTAAACGCTATCGTTGGCGGCGAAGAACAAGACTTCAAATATAAGGATTGTAAGAAAGAAATGGATATGATAAACAAGGCGTTTATCGAAACTATGATTCAAGGTGACGCTAACGGCCGTGGCTTCCAATATCCTATCCCAACTTACTCAATTACCGCTGACTTCGACTGGTCCGAAACCGAAAACAACAAGCTTTTGTTCGAAATGACCGCTAAGTACGGCACTCCTTACTTCAGCAACTACATCAACTCCGATATGGAGCCAAGCGACGTTCGTTCAATGTGCTGCAGACTACGTCTTGACCTACGTGAACTACGTAAGAAGAGCGGTGGTTTCTTCGGTAGTGGCGAATCAACCGGTTCAATCGGCGTTGTTACCATCAATATGCCACGCCTTGCATACATTGCTAAGGACGAAAAAGACTTCTACGCACGTCTTGACAAGATGATGGACGTTAGTGCAAGAAGCTTGAAGATTAAGCGTGACATTATCTCCAACCTACTTGAAAACGGTCTATATCCATATACCAAGCGTTATCTTGATAACCTTGACAACCACTTCTCAACCATCGGTCTCGTTGGTATGAACGAAGCTTGCTTGAACGCAAATTGGATTAAGGCTAACCTTACCGAAGAAAAGGCAAGAAAGTTTGCAGTTGAAGTGCTCAACCATATGCGCAATAGACTATCCGACTACCAAGAAAAGTACGGCGACCTATATAACCTTGAAGCAACTCCTGCAGAGTCAACGAGCTACCGCTTAGCAAAGCACGACGTTCAACGTTATCCCGGCATCATCACCGCTGCTAAGACAAAGGACGATACCCCATACTACACTAACAGCTCACATCTTCCCGTTGGTTACACCGAAGACGTATTCACTGCACTCGACCTACAAGACGAGCTCCACACCCTTTACACTTCCGGTACCGTATTCCACGCATACCTCGGCGAGCGTCTACCAAGCTGGCAAAGTGCAATGAATCTCGTAAGAAAGATTGCTGAAAACTATCGTTTGCCTTACTACTCAATGAGCCCTACTTACTCAATTTGTAAGGAACACGGCTACATTAGTGGCGAAGAATATACCTGCCCAATCTGTGGAGCAATTACCGAAGTTTACAGCCGTATCACCGGTTACTATCGTCCCGTAAGAAACTGGAACGACGGCAAGAGCCAAGAGTTCAAGGACAGAAAGGTATATAACGTAGCTAAGTACAACACTCCCCATAGCCAAGTTGCAGGCGAAATCAAGGTAGAAAGCGAACCTTGTCAAGATGGTATCACCCTTTATACCACTTCAACTTGCCCCAACTGCAAAATGGTAAAGATGCTCCTTGACAAAGCAGGCATCAAGTACGATACCGTTGTAGCAGATGCAAGCACTAAGGCTCAATTTGATGCAAACGGCGTAAAGACCGCACCAACGCTCATCGCAAACGGCGCTAAGTACGAAAACGCATCCAACATCAAAAAGTACATTGAGGATAGCACTCACTAAAATCTAAACAAAAATTAAGAGTCGCTCCGCTGAAAGGTGGAGCGATTTTAAGGTAAAGGATATGAATTACGATTACGATGTTATTATAGTAGGCGCAGGCGCAAGTGGTATGACGGCAGCTCTTTACGCACTCCGTGGTGGCAAGAGCGTGCTCATCATCGAAAAGGAAACGGTAGGGGGACAAATTTCATTTTCCCCACGCGTAGAAAACTTCCCCACCATAAAGGAAATCAGCGGACAAGACCTTAGCGACCGCTTGTTTGACCAAATTATGGACCAAGGGGTTGCATTTGAACTTGAGACCGTAACGGCCATAGAAAGCTTAGAAAAGGGCTTCAAAGTAACTACCGACTACCATACCTATACTGCAAAGGCAGTTATCATTGCAGCAGGTGTAAAGCACCGTCATCTTGGACTACCCAAAGAGCAAGAGTTTATCGGCAACGGCGTATATTACTGCGCCCTTTGCGACGGCGCTTTCTACGAAGGCGAAGAAGTTATGCTTATAGGCGACGGCAACTCTGCGCTCCAATACGCCCTTTACCTATCCAACATCTGCAAGAAGGTTACGGTTGTAACGCTATTTGATTACTTCGCAGGCGAGCCAATGCTCGTAAACCGCCTAAAGGAAAGAGAAAACGTCGAAATCATAATGGGCTACGCATCCAAAGAGTTTATCGGCGAAGATAAATTTGAAGGTATTCGTTTTAAAGAAACCTACGGCGACAAGATACTTGAGCTTCGCAAAAAGGCAGTATTCGTAGCAATCGGTCAAGTTGCCGACAACGGAAAGTATGCTAATCTCGTTGACCTTGATAAGCAAGGCTTCATCGTTGCAGACGAGTCCACGTGCACTCGCACCCCCGGTATCTATGCAGCAGGGGATTGCCGTACCAAGTTAGTACGTCAACTAACCACAGCCGTTGGTGATGGGGCGAATGCTGCAACGCAGGCTTGTTCCTTTATAGACCGCGAATATTAAAACGCGTTATTTTGGCGAAATACTTCACAAACAACAATCCCCCTGCAGGGCGCAGTAGGTCTACTACAGCAACCCTTTGGGGGATTATTATTTGCCTTGTCTTTCATCCAAACTAACGCGTTTTATAGGCTAAAGTTTTTATATTCTTCATCTAAAAATTGCGGTCTAATAAGCTTTGAAGATATGATGTCATATCTCATTTAAATAATCGCGTTTTAGAGAATGAGGAGTGATGAGTGAGGAATGATGAATGGCTTTGCTACGCAAACAAGGATATAATTATTAATCATTTTATAACGTATGTACAAATTGATTAGGGGTAATCCCACAATACTTTTTGAAACATTGGATAAAATGAGTTTGTGAGCAAAAGCCAAGGGTGTACGAAACTATGTTTTGTGGAGTATTGCTACGCAACAAAGCTTTTGCTTC
>JAFTZC010000081.1 GCA_017461065.1 Clostridia bacterium
CTATGTAGTATAGCATAAGATATTTTTTGTGTCTACTAAATATCCCAAAATTTTGAAAAATTATTTGTCTTCACGCCACTTAATAGGTATTTTACTTTCTCCATAGCTAATTATATACTCCGCGTGGGGAATATATTCGTTAATTTTATCTTTGAGTGGCGTAGGAAGTCCATCATATTTATCTTGCACTTCGGCTTGCTTTAGTTTTTGTAGTCTTTGGTTATCAGCGTTCATATTATCCTTATTGCGTTTTTGTAACAAAAAACATAATTGTGTGCCGTTAGGCACTTCATTGCGTTTTGCAAGGCAAAACTCTACTTTTTGCAAAAACGCTTAATGAGTTTTTGCAAAAACGTAGGTTCGCCCGTTCCCTTTGGGAAATCGTATTCGTTGCGGTAGTTTTCAAGGCGAAGGTATTCTTCTTCGGTAATTTCAATTACTCCGCCGTGTTTGAAGCCGTAGGGGAAGGAGAATTTTTCGGGAGCGCGGGTGAAGTTTGCTACTCCGGGAGAAGGGGAGATGAACGGCACGTAACCCATCTTACTCTTTTTGCAGCCAAACCAGTCGAGCATTAGGCACCATCTGCCGTCGGGAAGAACGTAGGAAGTAGGTCCTTCGTAGGAGCCGGGGTGATAGACGGTGTTCATATAATCTTCAAAGTCCTTGTCGTGCTCGTAGGGACCGTATAAATCCTTGCTCGTTGCGTGCATATTCATCGGTGGATTGTTGCTGTTTTTGTAGAAAAGATGATAGGTATCACCGATTTTTCTGATATGCGAGTCAAGGATTTCGTTCGTTTTGTCAAAAAAGAGCTTGGGCTCTGTGAAGCTCTCGAAGTCTTTGGTAGTCGAGCAGTATATCGACATATGGTTAAAGTCACTTTCCTTTACGGTGGAGCCCCAATGGATTAGGTACTCGTCGCGTAGGTCGTCGTAGATAACTTCGGGCGCCCACATACAGCCAAAGTCGTCGCGACCAAAGTGCTGTAGTCTTTCTTCGGAGAAGTTCACAAGGTCCTTAGTTTTCCAAATATGCAAGCATTTTGAGCCGTTATGGTTGATGTCGCGCCAGTCAAGGCACATATTTTCGTCGTAGCGGTTAGCCACGCAAAGGTCGGTGGTGATTATGACGAAAGTGCCGTCGCGCATTCTCACGATTTCGATATCCCTACATCCTTCGCCTTTTTGTGGCATAATGATGGGATTACCCTTATTAACTTCTTTGAAGTTAAGCCCATCGCGAGAGATTCCGTAATAAACTGCTTCGCCCTCAGGCGTGATTTTTTCCTTAAAGTGAACGAACAAATATGGCATACCGACCACCTAAACAATAATATAAAAATATTATACCCTAAAACGCGAGCAAATTCAATATAGATATTGAATGAAATTTTGAGTTGTGATAGAATAACATTGTAGCAATTAACAAGATAAATACTTTGCTTGCGCTCAGCGATAAATACCCTACGGGCGATAAATACCTTTACGCTAACGCTCCAAGGCGATAAATACAAAAAACAAGTTTTTGCGTTGTGGTATTAGAGCGTTAAAGTATATTGTAGTACTTTGTATATGCTCTTTCCTTAACGCAAGTGCTTGCACTTGTATTTCGCGCCGAACGGAGTGAGGTATTTCTTGCTCTCGCAAGGCGAGAGTATTTATTGCAAAAAGCATTAGCTTTTGTATTTCTCTTTCAACCACAACGTATGCACAAGGATATATATGAAACCCAAAACCCTTTTCCCCATTCTATCTCTCGTTATCTTCCTACTGCTTGCAGTAGTTCTTGTCTACGAAGCGAGTATGCCGGGAGAAATCAGTAGCGAGCATAGTGGGGCGGTATCAAACGTAATACAAGACGCAACCGAGAAGGTCGAGAGCGTTGTCGGTGGCGGCGGAGAGAATAGCCTAAGCGAAAAAATTACCACCAACTGGAGCGAATTTGCCTATATGGTACGCAAGGGTATCGGGCACTTTGGAGCATTCTTAGCACTTGCCGTCTTTGGCACTTACGCCCTAATCAACCTTGCCCCCAACAAAGCAAGTGGTGGTTTAGTAGCACTCTTGCTTGGCGTAATAATTGCCACTCTCACCGAGTATATTCAACTCCACGTCAAAGGTCGCTACGGCTCGTTCGACGACGTAATGCTCGATAGTTTCGGCTACGCGATAGGGTTTGTGATTACGATAGTAATTGCGCTAATTATATATCTAATTGGTATCCATAGATACAAAAAACAATAAAACGCGATTCTTTAGCGACCTACTTCACAAATTAACAACACCCCTTCAGGGCGCAGTACAAGGAGTACAGCAACCCTTTTGGGTGTTATTATTTGCTCGTATCTCATCTAAATAATCGCGTTTTATGAGAATAAGCTATGGTCAGATTTAATCCAAACTAACGCGTTTTAGGGTTTTGGTACAAAACAATTGCTTTGCAAGTCGGTGTCGTTCCGCCGAGAGATAAATGGTGTGCTACTGATCGGCGCGCGAAAGACTGTCTCAACCATCTAAAATGCCAATTTATTGGCTATAATGCGAGCAATATGCGAGCTATCATTTGAACGTAGTGAAATATCATTCAAATTCGCATTCGTTTTTTTTGACTCGCTACGCTCGAATTATAGTTACTTCGTAACATGATAATCAAATTCTTGCGAATTAGACATAAAAAAACCTTAACGTGATTGTTAAGGTTTTTTTGGTGCCACTGATCGGGGTCGAACCGATACGATGTTGCCATCGAGGGATTTTAAGTCCCTTGCGTCTGCCTATTCCGCCACAGTGGCGAGCATTAGTATTTTAGTACATTGATTATTAAAAGTCAACTAACCATTGCAAATTTGTTAAATTTGTGGGTTAATAAGCAAAATTTCTCTTTCATCCATATTTATCCATTGCTTTAGCAATGAGCATATCATCACTGATAGGTGTATATCATCACGCGATTGCGTGCATATCATCAACCATCGGTTGCATAAATTTCCTATCTTTACAAATGTGCGCATATATTATATAATTTAATATATACTTGAAAAGGAGTTATATCAATATGTGTCTAATAATCTATTCAATTTCTACCTATAATAAACTCATCAAAATGAAAGAGAACGTTGACAACGCTTGGAGTCAAATCGACGTTCAACTAAAGCGTCGTTACGACCTTATCCCCAATCTCGTTGAGACCGTAAAAGGATACGCTACCCACGAAAAGGAAACTTTGAGTAGGGTAACCGAAGCTCGTGCATCGGTTGGTAGCGCAAAAACCACCCAAGAAGCGGTTGAAGCCAACAACCAACTCAGCAGCGCGCTTGCAAGACTTTTGGTTGTTTCCGAAAAGTATCCAGAGCTAAAGGCCAACGTAAACTTCACGTCACTACAAGGTGAGCTAAGCGCCATTGAAAACAAGATTGCTTTCACCCGTCAAAGCTACAACGACACCGTAGGTATCTATAATAAGAAGAAAAAGAGCTTCCCTGCAAATATCGTAGCTAAGATTTTCAAGTTTGAAGACGGCGTATATTACAAGGCGGAAGAAGTGGTACAGAGTGCTCCCGTCGTCAAATTCTAATTAAAACGCGTTATTTTGGCGCAATCCATAGCAAAGCACAAAAGCCCGCTTGGTCGTTTACGCTTAGTAAAGTCCCTTCGCGTACTTTTATGCTTTGCGTCGGCTTGCATCCAAACTAACGCGTTTTATAGAGTGAAGAATTAGGAATGAAAATATCCTTGTGAGTGAAGCGTAAGCGAAATGAAGCCCACACCTCATTCCTCATTCACCATTCCTCATTCTCTAAAATCCACAATTTTTAGCTTTAACTAAAAACTTCACTCGCGAAAGCATTTCGCAACTATCTTGCCTATGTCAAAATCAAAACTTATTTTACTAATCTTAGTCCTTACCTTGGCATTGACTTGTGCTTTGTCACTCGTTTCGTGCGAGATAAAAGGTAACGAGTATCTAACTAAGGCTGACGTCGTCGTTGAAATGCTTTCAAACGGCGATATTAGGGTACACGAAACTTGGAACGTTAGGGTAAATTCGGATAGCATTCGCAACCTATATCGCGAGCTCGATTTGTATGATAGCAATACTAAGGTTACTTCCGAATTAAAGGACTTTGCCGTTAGGGATAATCTCACGGGCGAGTACCTAACTTATACCACGTCCCTAAAAGACCCCGAAGAAGATGATAACGCCTCTCTCGACCACCACTCATACGTATACGCAAGAGGTTCGAAAAAGGTAGAAATCGGTTGTTATTTTGAGCCCAGCTCCAACACTGATTTGAGCTATACTTTTAGTTATACGCTGACGAATTACGTCAAGGTATACGCCGATACTGCCGTGTTATACTATCAGCCTTACAGCACCGATTTTAGCTTATACGCTGATGAGATTGCCATCAAGGTTTTGCTTCCTGATGCTACCCCAACCGATGATACGACGCTTGGTTGGTTGCACACCGAAGTTGCCGATAGCAGCTATGAAGTTAAGGCTGATGCAATATACTTCAACTCCAAAAAGGTGGATAGCGGAAATTCCACCGAAATCAGAGTTCTTGCACCCAAAGAATTATTTACGGAAGTACAAACTACCTATGGGGAGAACAAACGCCAAGCTATCATACAAGAAGAAACCGAGTGGTATAACAGCTATCAAGCGGAGCTCAAGCGCAACCAAGCTTGGGCAGTTGGCGGATTGGTAGGCGGTTGCGTTTTGGTCGCGATAGGCATCGCGCTCGTGGTATACTTCAAGGTATTTTTCCCTAAGGTAAAAGGGGAGTATCCGCCTTACGTTAGGGAAATTCCAACGGGCACCACTTCAACCCAAATGGCTCATTTCTACTATCACTACGACGGCACTCTCAAAAAGCAAAAGAACAGGGGTAACGTGCTTAGTGCTATTCTTATGGAGCTTGCTCGTCGCGGTTTTATCGTCCTTGAGCCATCGGAGCGCAACCCCGACGATTTCACCATTGATTTGGAAGAAGTCCCAAGCGCAAAATTTAGCGAGCTTAGTTCTCACGAAAAGCTGTTCTACGACCTAATCAAAGAGGTGCGACTCGCTTACGTAAACCCCATCAGTATGGGCGACTTCGAAGCATACGCAAAGGACCACGCAAGCAAGGTCAATCACGTAATCGACTCGGTTATCAAGGCTTCGGGCAAGCAGTATCATCAACGTGATAACTTCAAGATGTCTTCCCTAAAGCCCCAAACTCTGCTTGGAGTAGGTATGATATGTATCGTAGTAGGGTTTATGATGTTTTTGGTGAGCGAGCTACTCAACTATTTTGGTTTAGGACTATCGGTATTCGGCATACTACTAATGGTAGGTGCGCCCAAGGTAAACAAGCTAAGTGCCAAGGGTGAAGCTAAGTATATGGAAGCCAAGGGGCTCGAGAGCTTTATGCTTGAGTTTTCCAACCTAAAAGAGCACGAAATCCCTGCCCTTATCCTATGGGAAGAGTATATGGTCTACGCAACGATGATGGGCATAAGCGAAAGGGTACTTCAAGAGCTCAAGCTCAAATACCCCGTGCTGCTCGAAGAGCAAGAGGTAACGCGTGGATACTATCGCAGTAGGAGTTATCTATTCTTCTACGTGCATATGAATCATCGTCATCACGGCACGTTTGACCTTGGTAGCAGTTTGAATAGGTCACTTGGCAACATATCGACCACTTCACACCACATAGTACAAGCTGCAAAAGCCCAAGCAAGCGCAAGCAAGATGGGTGGCAGTGGCTTTGGTCGCGGCGGCGGTGGATTCCGTGGCGGCGGAGGTGGATTTGGTGGAGGGGGCGGTGGAGCGCGCTAAAAACGCGATTCTTTAGCGAATAGCTATCGCCGATAAATACTTCGCTTCCGCTCAGCGATAAATACCCTACGGGCGATAAATACCTTTGCGCTAACGCTCCAAGGCAATAAATACAAAAAAACAAGTTTTTTGCGTTGTGGTATTAGAGAGTAAAAGCATATTGTATTACTTTGCATATGCTCCAACCTTAACGCAAGCACTCGTGCTTGTATTTTGCGCCGAACGGAGTGAGGTATTTCTTGCTCTCGCAAGGCGAGAGTATTTATTGCAAAAAGCATTAGCTTTTGTATTTCTCTAATATAATACTTTGTGAGTGAAGCGTAAGCTGAATGAAGCTCATTCTTCATTCATCATTCTAAATTCCTAATTTACAAAAGCTTTGCTTTTGCACCCCATACATAAGAGGAGCACCCATATGTCCAAAGTAACCTTAAATCCGGATAAAGAAGTAGTAAATATGATACGCCAAGGCCTAAAGGCGCGTGGTGGATATTGTCCTTGCAAGCGCGAGATTAAGGAAGAAAACAAGTGTATGTGCCTTGAATTCCGTGAGCAAGTTGCAGACCCTAATTTTGAGGGGTATTGTCATTGTATGCTGTACTACAAAGCCAAATAAAACGCACTAAAACGCGATTGTTTAGCGACCTACTTCACAAAGTAACAACACCCCTTCAGGGCGCAGTAGGTTTACTACAGCAACCCTTTGGGGTGTTATTATTTGCTTGTATCTCATCTAAATAATCGCGTTTTATGAGTACAAGTTATGGTCGGCTTGCATCCAAACTAACGCGTCTTATGAGAATGAATTGACCTATGGTCATTAATTGCAACTTAATAGTTGCATGAATTGAGCACAAGTGCTCATGAATTCTCGCTATCGCTC
>JAFTZC010000010.1 GCA_017461065.1 Clostridia bacterium
CTGTAGTCGATAGAAATGGTGTACTCGGTCTTGGAGTATACGTCAGCGCTCCACTCGCTAATGGGCTTGGTTACGCCGCCGGCCGTTACGTATAGACCGCTTAGCGTATCGTCAAGGGGCGTGATAGCAAAGGTAATCTTCTCACTCGTTGCGCCGTAGTAGGAGTCGCTTTCGGGCACGGTTACTTCAACTTGATATAGGTAAGTGGAGTCGCAAGCATCGGTTGGGGTATATCCGAGCTCGTAGCTGTTGCCACCGCTCAAAAGGTAGAACTTATAGCTGGGCTCGGCGTCAAATATTTCGCCCTTGAAGTCGAGTGCTACGGGGCTACCCGTATAGGAGTAGCTCGTTTCCATATCAAACGCGTAGCTCTTTTTGCCAACCGTCAAAGCGCCCACCCCTATTTCCTTGTCGATTAGGTAGTTGCCCTTTAGGTAGCCCTCGGCGGTTTCGGTATAGTTTAGGAGCGTTAGCGTAATTGGTAACGCGCCCCCTGCTTTGGTTTCGCCCACCACGTAGCTTGAGCTAAGGGTATAGTCGGTGCCAAGAACAATTTGTTCCAAGATATTTTCTTCTATTGCTACTCCGTCGTTAACTTCGGCGTATGCTTGGTATACAGCATCTTCACCGTAGTTTACGTAGGCGTCCTTTGCCCCCATCTTGATGGGCTTGGGGTTGATAGTGAGAGTTGCTTCGCAAGGGTCGGAGATTAGGTAGTTTTGGCTATCGAGCTTAACTTGAATCTCTTGGATATAGCTACCAACGCTCGTTTTTGCTACCGCACCCACTACGCTATAGGTGATAGCGCTCGTGTCCGTCGTATTGCGGATAATTGCGTCTTCGGGTACGTTTATAACGTGCTCCTTGCCGTCGTAGGTTAGCGTTTCGCTAAGTTTTGCTGGGTTAAGGCTAATCTTTACGGGATTAACGGTGATTAGCGCACCCACCCCTGCGGTGATATCATAGTTGTTTGCTATCTCGCTTGCGTTGATAACGGGGGTTATCATATATTGACCAACGTTGCAACCTGCATAGTAGTAGTTGTCGTAGCTTAGGTTCTCAATAAAGTTAATAAGCGATATATCGGCAACCGAAGTGTAGTAAGACACTTTATCTCCATCAAATGGAGTGTAGTAGTCGAACTCTACCGAGCTTTGTCCGTCGTAGAGAGCGTCCACCGCAAAAGCCTTGCGGTCTACGTAGAAGTTTATGGTTTTGGTGATGGTATTGTAGCCGGGTACGTTGATATTTAGCAACACGGTATATTTACCTGCGTCCACCACGCTATCAAGGTTATACGCAAAGGAGCCGTCCTGCTTTTCAAGTGAAACTATGCTGTTTAGGCTAAAGGTGATGCCTTGATACTCAGTGCCGTAGTAGTATAGTTCGCTTAGGAAGTCCTTCTCAGCTCCGTCGTATACGGTGGCGTTATCTTGGCTTAGTCCCTTGCCTATTGAAGCAATGGTTACGCCGCTAAAATCAAAGTCGCCCTTATTGAGCGTATATTCGCCCTTTATAACTGCGCCTGCGGTGGTGGTGGTTGATGGTATGGTAATCTTAACCACGTAGCTACCAACTTCACTTATAATGGTGGGAGCAAGTGTGACGCCGTCCGCAAGATGATAGCTGACCGTTGCGTTTTCGTAGCTATCTAATATGCTTTGCATATTAAGGTTAGATAGCATCTTTAGGTTGCCTACCCCTTCTTCGATATACTCGTAGCTGAGCTCGGCTACGCCGCCATTATCAACTGCGAGCGTTGCACAAAGGTAAATTACGTCGTCTTGGTAAATTAGGAGGTAAACCCCTACGCTATCAAAGTATGCTCCCGTGACTTCGCCCCCTGCTATGGAGTTCCAAGTCAAGGTCTTATTGTCAAGGTATGTTACAACTTCGGAGCTAAGGCTTTCCTTTATGATAAACTCAACCGCTTCCTTTGAAATGGTTGCGCCGTCGGCTTCAAGTAGCTCGTAGCAGTTGGTATAGTCTAAGGTACTGTCGGTAAACACTCTATCGTGGTTGCTCGTAGCGTATACGCTCGTATCGGTGCCAACGGGTAGAGTGGTAATGGTTGCTTCTCCCGTGCCCTTTTTAGTACCGACGTAGTCGCTGTAGGAGTAGCTTCCGCTAAGGCTAAGGGTGCTCTTATATTTAGCCCTATCACTTGGGAAAACCATTTTGGGGATATCCTTTTCTTGTCCGTAGAGATAACCCCAAGCGTAAATATCGGCGGTGCCGAACTTAGATTCGAGCGTTAGCTCGCTATCTCCGCCGTAATAGTCTAATACTTCACCGCTAAGAGCGTCTACCATAACGGCTTCTTCCACGCCCTGCATCGCTAAAAATTCGGAAGTGTCCGAACTTTCCGTTGCAAAGTAAAAACCGTATACCTGCCCTTCGTTTGCAAACGGAGCGCCTCCATCGGTTATAAAACGGTTAAAGGCAACCATACCTTTGTTTGCGGTGGAAACAAAGCTTTCACTATGGTTTATCAAAGTAGAGCGCATAACTACGCCGTTTTGCCACACTACGTCTGCAAAGCTAACGGCATTTCCCTTTACGGTTACGTTATAAACGCTACTATATACGTCCTGTGCAAGTTTAGCGTTGATAAAAAGGTCGCTTACGCGCATATAGTCGCTTAGCTCGGTATAATCTTCAACGCTCTTTTCGGAGTATATTGATTGAGCCAAACCGGAACTTCCTACGGATAAGGTTATGGTATAGCCGTTGCCGTCAAAATTACATTGTAATTTGCTTAAAAAGTAGGTATTCGTATATGCGCTAAGGTCAATATGAGCAGTTAGCATTGCGTAATCTTCGCTTGAAAAATTATCTATATACGTTAATTCTTCGGGCGTACTTATGCGATATGGGTCTTCCTTTGTACCGCTTCCTTGGGGCGCCGTAGAATTGCTGAGCTCGGCAGTACCCGTTTTAGCCGGGAATTCTTCAAGATTTTCTAAAACCCCACTGCTTAGCCCGTCGGTGTTATACAAGGTATAGCCGTTTTGTATGCTAAGTTCCAAATTCGCATCCGATATCAAGGGCGTGTTGTATAGGTTTAGGGCGTTGCCAAGCTTTAACGGATTGCCTATAGCAAGTGTGTAATTAAGCTCGGTATAGGTGTTTAGGCCGGACTTACCTAATATAACCTGCTCGTCGCCTTGGGTAACGCCCAATCCGTGACCGTAGCCGTAGCTATCCGTAATAGTACCACTGCCGCTTGCCAAGCCGTAAGCGTAAGTGACACTTTCGTCGTTTGCCTTAGCGCCCGTCATATCGACTGCAACGATGCAGTTTTCGATGGTGCCGACGTTGGTTTGGACTAAGCCCGCAGTAAAGCCACTGCCTTGAAGGTCACCCGATACTTCAACGCCCGAAATCGTGCCGTTATTTGTATAAGCAAGCGAGCAAGCGGTCAAGTTATCCACGTTGTTTACGCCAATGAGCTGTAGATTTTTGACCACACCGCTCTCACCGATAATGCTAAACAAGCTCTCTTTTAGACCTACTACGGCGTGTCCCCTACCGTCAAAAATAGCGTTAAAGGCAATATTCTTGGAGTTATACTCCAAGCTCTTTAGCGTTCTGCTTTCTGCGTAGAAGCGGTCAAGATAAATATCCGAAGTAAGTATAAACTTATCACCTTCGCTTGCAAGATACCTATTTGTAGCAAAAGCCAAAAAGTCCTCTTCCGTCTCTACGTAGGTTACGGTAGGCGTGGTGGAGTTTTCTTCCGCTTGCGTGACGATATCCGCGCTACCGAGAGCGGTGCAAACGCCCGTTGCAACCACCAAGAGTAATAGAGCTACTAAAAGTAATGATTTTTTCATAGGCTTAGCGATTTTTGTTGTTTATGGTTTTTTGGGATAGCCAGGTTATCTCTTTTTTGACGAGCTTAGCCTTGCCCTTGTGCTTACCCAAAATTGCGTCGACGATTTGCAAAACTACTCCGCAAAGTATGGGCAAATAAAAAGTGAAAACTCTATATAGTATAACGGCCCAGAATAGCGTACCTTCGGGGGCAACGTTACTAAATACGTTATAAAAAGATGCTTCCGCAGCGCCACTGCTACCGGGGGTTGGTATCAGTCCCGACGAGAAGGTGGTGTAGAAAGCCTTGGATATAAGTTCACCGAAGCTTCCGTCACCGCCAAGCATTCTTACTATGATATAGGGATAGGTCGCAACCGCAAAAAGGTCGACGAGTGAAAGCACACCGACGATTAGTATAATGGACTTTCTCTTGCCCAGGAACTTGAACGCCGCAATAAAGCTGTCCACGTTGTCTTGAGCCTTGGCGATGGCCTTTTCTTCGTCTTTTACAAGGCGCATCTTCTTGCCGAGATGGACGAGTTTTCTCGTCATTTTTAGCGTAAACCCTATGTTTTTGCTAAAAATCATAAGGATAAGCGGTAGCATAGGAGTTACTATTATCCAAATGATAGTACCTGCAAGCACTACGCCCGAAACTTCGGTTTTTGCAAAGATGAAGAACGCAATGGCGAGCCCGTCCATTGCAAACACGCGTATTGCGTGCTTAACCACGGGCAGCGTGATAGCCGTAGGCGCATCGATATTAGCCTTAGCCATATAGTGCATTTGGAATGGCTGACCACCCGTTGAGTAAGGGGTGATGTTGTCGTAGTAGCTACCAAGTATTGCAACCTTTGCGCTAAGCGAATACCTATGTCCGTAGCCACACTTGTTTATCATTGCAAAAAATACGAAGGTATCGGCAAGTAAGTGAGCAATAAACGCCCCTATCAAAACGAGCAACCACTCGTAATGCTCGCCAATTCTACGCATAACGTCTTGGAATCCAAGGAAGTTACTGTCCTTGATTTCTATAAACAGAACTACGCCAACCGCTATTACGTTAAATAGAATAAACAGCGTAGTGGTAAGGATTTTTTTAGTCTTTTCCTTTTTGGTTTTGGGCTTTTTGTTGATGGTTTCTTCGCTTGGGAGCTCCAGCCTTTCTTCGACGTTACCGACGATATGCTCGTGGGTAAGCTCGTGCTCTGCAAGCACCTTCTTTTTCTTTTCGCCACTTTCTTGGCTTTCAGTTTGAACTTCGACTTGGGTTTCAGCTTGACAATCAGCTTGAACTTCGGCTTGAACGTCGTCCAAACCGCACTCGGTATTTTCCACCATATCAACGCTTTCGGATGTAAGCTCTTTGTTAATTTCGGTCATTACACTATCCTTTAAATTATATTTAACGCACCGCGCGCTCTCGCACGCATATACGTATACATAATAATTTTATTATATAATTGCGCGCGTGTCAAGACAAAAAATTCGTGCCAATTTTTGGCACGAGAATTCTTAACTATGAATTGCACCTTATGGTGCATGAATTGCTTTGACTTACGCAAAGCATGAATTGCAGTAAACTGCATGAATTGCAAGCAAAAGCTTGCATTGTGGCAATTAACAAGATAAATACTTCGCTTACGCTCAGCGATAAATACCTTTACGCTAACGCTCCAAGGCAATAAATACAAAAAACAAGTTTTTGCGTTGTGGTATTAGAGAGTTAAAGTATATTGCAGTGCTTTGTATATGCTCCAACCTTAACGCAAGTGCTTGCACTTGTATTTCGCGCCGAACGGAGTGAGGTATTTCTTGCTCTCGCAAGGCGAGAGTATTTATTGCAAAGCTTTAGCTTTGTATTTCTCTAATATAATTCCCTTGTGAGTGTAGCGAAGCGGAATGAAGCCCACTCCTCATTCCTCACTCCTCATTCCTCACTCCTCATTCCTCACTCATCATTCCTCACTCATCATTCCTCACTCATCATTCCTCACTCAACAAATCCCCCTATCTCCAGCGATTTTTTTCTTCCACTTTCTTAAATAATACGGATAGTCCGCAAACAAGCGTAACGAGTGCGGCTACGACGAACAATATCCAAAGTGGATGCCATAGACCACTCAGCATACTGCTCGTTAAATATGCGGGTGTAACGATGCTGAATATAAGTGGTACGTAGGATATAAAGTATAACTTCTTTTTACGCAATACACCTCTTGCAATAAAGTGGGATACGACGACTAAAAATGGTATGAAAGTGAATACCACCCAGCCGTATTTCGGAGCAACTCCACACTCCCAAAGGATAAAGAATAACGCCGTGTCAAATATGACCAAAACGCTTGCAATTATCATTCCGCTCGTAAAGTGTCTGTGAAACTTTATATTCCTAATAAGCAGGCTTGCCATAAGGGCAAAATAGATGACGACCGCCATCGTTGGAAAGATAATCAGCGCGCCCTTTCCCCATAGTGATAAGGTTACGCCAAGCACCAAATATACTACTACCGCACTTAGAACAAAGCAAAAAACGGCAAGTATTGATTTATAAAATTTAGCATCCTTAAAAACTGCAAAAGGTTTCCTTTTTATTGCTCTTATAGCTTCGGTGTAATCGCCGAGAGTATCGACGCATTTGTCGAAAATTTGGTCTTCCGACATACCTTCGGCCAGGTATTCTTCGGCGCGCTCCATAAGTCCACTAAGAATTTCTTCCCTTAGGTCATCGGCTTCTACAGTGTAGGGCAAATACTTAAAAGTTTTGTCAAGATAGGCTCTAAAACGGTTAATCATTTTGCTCCCCCTTGATAAGGTTGTTTAGTATTTGGTCAACCTTAATCCACTCTTTTAGTCTTTCGTCGTAGTTAGCTCTGCCACGCTCGGTAATGGAGTAATATCTTCTTCTTGCTCCCCCTACTCCGTCGCCCCAATATGTTGCAAGCAGACCTTCCTCTTCCATACGTCTAAAGGCGGTATAAATGGTGGCGTCCTTGACGTCAATTATACCTTCGCCTGCATCCATAATCTTTTTTGCAATCTCATAGCCGTAGGAGTCGCCGTCCTTAAGAATTCTAAGGATAATCGTCTCGGTGTGCCCCCTAAGCAAATCGCCACTATGTGCCATAATTTTCCCCTTTGTGATTTGGTATCTAAACAGATTATATACTAATGTAATATTTGTGTCAAGTGTTGCGCAAGGGATGCTTATGCAAATGATGAATGATGAATGTTGAATGATGAGTGGGCTTCATTCCGCTTACGCTTCACTCACAAGGAATCCTTGTTTGCGGAGTGCAACATAGCAAAGTCACTCCTCATTCCTCACTCCTCATTCCTCATTTCATTTGACTTCCACAACTCCTATACTATATAATATCCCTACTTTACTTTAAGGAGAAGTCAAATGAAAGTTCCCTTCGTTACCAAAGAAAAAGTTGAAGAAATCTCAAAGGTCTATCCTACCCCCTATCACCTATACGACAAAAAGGGTATCGTAGACAACGCTAAAGGCCTATATAACGCATTTAGCTGGAACAAAGGTTTCAAAGAATATTTTGCAGTTAAAGCTACCCCCAACCCCGCCCTTATCAAGCTACTAAAAGCGGAAGGCGCTGGCGTTGACTGCAGTAGCTACACCGAACTTATGATGGCAGAGCGCCTTGGTTTTAAGGGTGACGAGATTATGTTTTCATCCAACGAAACCCCTGCTGCCGAATATCAATACGCACGTAAGCTCGGCGCTATCATCAACCTTGACGACATCACCCACATCGACTTTTTGGAAGAGTGTGCAGGCATTCCCGAAAAGATTTGTCTTCGCTATAATCCGGGTGGCGAGTTCACCATCAACAATATGATTATGGGCACTCCTGCCGACGCTAAGTACGGTCTAACGCGCGAGCAAATGTTCGAAGCCGTTAGGATTCTCCAAGCTAAGGGTGTCAAGGAGTTTGGCATTCACGCATTCCTTGCAAGCAACAACATCGAAAACGAGTACTATCCCGTCCTTGCAAAAACCTTGTTTACACTCGTTAAGGACATCACCCAAGAAACGGGTGCAAAGTTTGTTTTCGTAAACCTAAGTGGTGGTATCGGCGTACCCTATCGCCCCGAACAAAAGAAGACCGACATCAACGTAATTGCTCAAGGCGTAAAGAAAGCTTACGACGAAATCATCACCCAAAACGGACTCAGCGACCTAAAAATCTTCACCGAGCTCGGCAGATATATGCTTGCTCCCTACGGCGCACTTATCACCAAGGTAGTACACTTTAAGCACACCTACAAGGAATACGCAGGCGTTGATGCTTGTGCAGCAAACCTAATGCGCCCTGCAATCTACGGAGCATATCACCACATCAGCGTACTCGGTAAGGAAAATGAAGAAGCCACCGTTACCTACGACGTAGTCGGCTCACTATGTGAAAACTCCGACAAGTTTGCAGTTGACCGCACCCTACCAAAGTTAGAGCGTGGCGACTACCTATTCATCCACGAAGCAGGCGCACACGGTCACAGTATGGGCTACAACTACAACGGCAAGCTCCGCAGTGCCGAAATCCTACTCAACGAAGACGGCTCCTTCGACCTAATCCGTCGTGCCGAAACCCCCAAGGATTTGTTTGCGACGTTGGATATTTATCCCGAATTTAAGATGTAAAAACGCGATTCTTTAGCGACCTACTTTGAAAAGCCCACAAATAGTGGGCTTTTTTGATAAGTGATTGCTATCGCAACGATAAGTGATGCTCGCCCCTCAGAGCACGAGAAATGATTTTCGCTTTCGCTCAAACGATAAGTGACAAGCTAACGCTTGCGTTAAGGTTAGAGCATATACCAAGAGCTAAAATTAGTTTCATACTCTAAAATATACTTAACTACCTTTTTGTTTGCCGCAAGGCAAAGCATTTCACGTGATTGCGTTTAGCAATCAGCATTTCACGTGCAAGGCTTGTCCTTGCAGCATTTATTGTTGCCGTAGGCAAGCATTTCATTCCAATAACTAAGTATTTCGCTAAAGAATCGCGTTTTTTACGTTTATGCTCTTGCACGCGCGTATAAATTATGCTATAATATGGATAATCTTAAAATAGGAGACTTTCGAATTATGGAATTAACTAACAATAAATTCGTACTTGACTTCGTTAAGAAATATGCTGACCTTATGCAACCCGACCAAATCGTTTGGATTGACGGAAGCAAAAAGCAACTCAATGCTCTTACCAAAGAAGCTGTTTCTACCGGCGAAGTTTATAAATGTAACTCCAAGTTACTTCCCGGATGCTTGTACCATCGTACTGCAGTTAACGACGTAGCACGTGTTGAAGGCAGAACCTTTATTTGTACTTCTACCAAAGAAATGGCAGGCCCCACCAACAACTGGATGGCTCCAGCTGAAGCTTATGCCAAACTCGACGCTATCGCAGACGGCTGCATGAAGGGCAGAACAATGTACGTTATCCCCTATTCAATGTGCAAAATCGGCTCTCCATTTGCAAAGTACGGCATCGAGCTAACCGACAGCATTTACGTTGTACTCAATATGGCTATTATGACCCGTGTTGACAAAAAGGTTCTCGACAAAATCGTAGAAGGCGATTTCGTAAAGGGTATCCACTCCAAGGTACAACTTGATGCAGAAAACCGTTACATCTGCCAATTCCCCGAAGACAACACCATTTACTCATTGAACAGTGGTTACGGCGGCAACGTTCTTCTTGGTAAAAAGTGCTTCGCACTCCGTATTGCATCCTACCAAGCTTGGAAGGAAGGCTGGATGGCAGAGCACATGCTCATCCTTGGCGTACAAAAGCCAAACGGCGAAGTTAAATATATCACCGCTGCATTCCCAAGTGCTTGCGGCAAGACCAACCTTGCTATGCTTATTCCCCCAGAGTGCTATACTTCAAAGGGCTACAAGGTATTCACCGTAGGTGACGACATTGCTTGGCTCCGTAAGGGTAAGGGTGGCCAACTCTACGCAGTTAACCCCGAAAACGGCTTCTTCGGCGTAGCTCCCGGCACCAACGCTAAGTCCAACCCCAACGCACTTGCTTCTACCAGAAAGGGCACCATCTTCACCAACGTCGTATACAATCCAAAGGATAAGACCGTATGGTGGGAAGGCCTTGACAAGAATCCTCCAAAGAACGTTCTCGATTGGAAGGGCAACAAGTGGTCAGGCGGTATGGTAGACGCAGATGGCAAGGTTATCAAGGGCGCACACCCCAACAGCCGTTTCACTGCTCCTGCAGTTAACTGCCCCTGCCTATCAAGCGAATTCGAAAACAAGAAGGGCGTACCAATTTCCGCTATCATCTTTGGTGGCAGACGTGCAAAGGCTGCTCCATTGGTCTACGAAGCAAGAGATTGGAAGCACGGCGTATTTATCGGCTCCATCATGGCATCCGAAACCACCGCAGCAGCAACCGGTGCAGTTGGCGTAGTACGTCACGACCCAATGGCTATGATTCCATTCTGCGGCTACAATATGGCAGATTACTTCCAACATTGGCTCGATATGGGCAAGAAGTGCAAGAACCGTCCAAAGATTTTCAACGTAAACTGGTTCCGCACTGACGAAGACGGCAACTTCCTATGGCCCGGCTTTGGTGACAATATGAGAGTTCTCGACTGGATTCTTGAGAGATGTGAAGATGCAGTTGACGCAGTTGAAACCCCTATCGGCTATATGCCCAAGCCCGAAGACATCAACCTCGAAGGCCTTGATATGGACGTAGAAGACCTCAAGAAGATTCTTGACTGCGACAAGAAGGTATGGCTTGCAGAAGCAGCTGACATCGAAAACTTCTATCAAACCAAGTTCGGTGACACCCTACCCAAGGAACTTTACGCAGAGCTCAATAAACTCAAGAAGAACCTAAGAAAACGCAAATAAATAACGATATACTTTGTTAAAACAAAGACCCCGTCAGGGCGCAGTACACTAAGTACAGCAACCCTTCGGGGTCTTTCTTTTGTCGCGTCTATCATCTATTTATTTGCGTTTTCTATGCAGAATCAATGTTCGTCTTTCATCTAAATAATCGCCTTTTATGAGAATGAATTGACCTTCGGTCATTAATTGCAACTTAACAGTTGCATGAATTGAGCACAAGTGCTCATGAATTCTCGCTATCGCTCCATTAAGGATAATTATATAATTAATACCACAATGCAAGCTATTGCTTGCAATTCATGCTTTACGAAGTCAAAGCAATTCATGAAAAGCAGAGCTTTTCAATTCATGATGGCTTGCCATCAATTCATTGCGAAACAATTTCGCATTCCGCACTTCGCATTTTATGAAGGTAACTTCACTCACTCAAGCATTATTTGGCTTCTTTTATTTCAGTTATAATCCGGGCACACTCTTTTAGTGACAATTTGAACTTTTTTGCAAGGGCAAGGAGTTCTTTTTCCGTAGGATTTCCCACTCCAAGCACAGTCATTTCGTGCTCGTATTTATCAGGGGTAAACGTTATATCGTAGTGTGGCGAAAGGACGTATCCACCTTTATCTTCGTCATACAAAAATGCAAAGTTCTTGCCGTGGTCGTCTTTGCTAAAACAAAGCACGTTGAAACACATTCTCCTAAAACCTTCATAAAGGCTTTCTTTTGGGTTTACGCATATTGCCTGTATTACTTGGAAATAGTGCATATAATCAAGGTTTGGTAGCCTATGAGTTGTCTCAAGCAAAGCCGATAACGACACCATATGCACTCTTTTGGAGCCAATTCGGTCAAAACGCTTTGTGCCAAAATAGCCGGAACAAATTTTTGACGGCAATAGCTTATATTTGCTAACGTTTATGCCACAATTTTCCGCAAGTCTATTAGCGCTATATTCACGCTCGCCAACGTCGGGTGGGTCTATCCTACAAGGGAACTTTACAATCCATTCCTCATTATCTATTTTTATATGCGCCTTAGGACGCGCGCCACCGGACGAGCCACCGAGCCTATATACCCTATCCAAATCGGAGTTTTCATCTCCGTCCATTAGGATTTTTTGGACTTCCAACACAAGCTCGTCAAGGTCAACTCCATTTTCTTCGTTAGTAAAGGGCTGACTTGGCTCGTAAGTAAGTCCGCCAAGCCCACTATCGCCAACGAGAGATAGTTTGGTTATGGGCGAAACTCTATCGGGATTAACCCCCTTTTTTGCAAGCATTCTATTCATCAAAAGCTCTCCCCACCCATCCGGTAGAGAGTCACGGAATACCCCGAACAAGCCCGAAAACAAGGGCTTTTCATTTACAAAAACCTCGCTTTTTAGTGGTAACGAAAAGGGAGAGATAGAAAACCCCTTCTTTATCCATTCATCGTCGTACTGAAATGCGATTCTACCCTCGCTCAATTCAGCAAGATATCCAACTATTGTGCCATTATATTTTACGATTACTTTTTTAACGCTGTTAATCATAGCTTCAAGTCCTTGATGCTTGTAACCTTAGGTTCTCTAAAAAGCTGTTCAAAATCTTGCATACAACCAAGGGCAGCTGCAATATTTATCAAAGAAACGAGCGAAATTTCGCCCGTGCTTTCAAAACGGCGAAGGGATGCGTACGATACGCCCGAACGCTCAGCGAGACGCTTTTGCGAAAGCTTCATTTCCTTTCTTCGCGCCCTAACTCTTTCGGTAAGTGAAACGAGCGTAGACTCAACACTTGGAACACCAACAAAATCACTAATATCAAACGTTTTATTCATAGTGCTATTATTTTAGTAATTTTTAATATATTTGTCAATATATTGCGCATATATTAGCAATTTAATTCATCATTCAAATAGCTCGCAGCACGTATTCAGCAAGCTCAATTCCTTTTAGAGTCAGCAGCCTTTCAACCCACCTATCGCTTGGCTTAACGGTTAGGTTATCGTATATTTCGTAGGTTAAGCCTTGGGGTGGTACGGGGAGAGAGTTTTGCATATATACGTAGTCGACAACGTGCTTAAAGTTGTTGTGGATTAGGTAGCTAATTTTAAGAGTGTCGTTTAGTTTTATGGCGGCAGTTAGCTTTTCCTTTAGTGCCTGCATTTTGTGCGTGACGAAATCTTTTCTTTCGTCGTCTACCTTATAATCAACAAGCATTTGCTTTGCCTCAGCAACTATCTTTTGAAGGGTGCCGTCACTATCCATAATTATTTTGCCGTATACGTAAAGGTATAGCGAGCCACTATCCCACTTAAACCTATCAATTATGCTCTTATAGGTATTGTAGTGGGTTTCAATCGGAACGCCGTCTCTAACTTCTTCTACTA
>JAFTZC010000011.1 GCA_017461065.1 Clostridia bacterium
ACTGCCGACCACGAAACGGGTGGTATCGCTCAAGCAACAAGCAAGGACGAAATCACCGACGACTTATATACTACCACCAACCACACGGCGGTAAACGTAAATCTTTACTTCAAGAGCACCCTTACCACAACTCCCGAAATTTTAAGCGGCGAAGTTATCCCCAACACCGACGTGTTTAAGCTTTGCAAGTCGCTACTATCCATTGCTTAGGAAAGAGTATGATTAATTATATTGACGCTAATTTTGAAGACCTTGCTTGCGGTGAATTTACCCTTTATAAGGGTAATCCCGTCATAAAGGCGTTTGGTGTAAGCCCAATAGTCGCAGACCCAAGCGTAATTAAGCCCAAGGATAGTCACGACGGCAAATGGCATCTCTTTTGCCACGCGCTCCTTGGCATATATTCCTACGTTAGCGACGACGGCATATCTTGGAAGCGAGAGCAAAGGGTAGTACCTTGCGCTATGCGCCCCGACTGCAATTATATTGACGGCGTATACTATCTATACTACGAGCGCACCGAGAGTTTGTTAAAAAAGGCTCTTTCCCTTATGGGTGGCAAATGGCGCTCTAAGATTTATCTCGTCACTTCGCGTGACCTAAAAACTTGGTCGGAGCCCAAGCTCATCATTGACGACACTCGCCCCTATATGAGTGGCAAGATGGGCACGTCCATTTCCAATCCCTTCCTTACCGAGTTCGACGGCAAGTATCGTTTGTATTTTTCAGCAGGACTCACCTTTATAACTGATTGTGGATTCTCCGAGCCCACTCATATAGCCTACGCTGAAAGCGATAGCTTGGAAGGAGGCTTTGAAGCCACAGGAAACCCTATTATTTCGCCCGACAAGGACAGCAAGTATCTCAACCTTTGTTCGGGTTGTATAAAGGTTTACAAGCTAAACGACTGCTACGTAGGTCTTCAAAACGGCATATATCGCGATGGCACAAAGTCACACTCTACCATAATGCTCCTAAAGTCCACCGACGGCGTCAACTTCGAGTTCGTCAAGGTATTCCTAACCCCAACCGAAACCCAAGGCAAGCACAAAAATTGGATGAAGCAATACGTCTACGCCTGCAACCTTGTCAAGCACGACGGTGAGCTAAGGCTTTACTTCAACGCTCGCAACGTCAGCGACAATCTCCGTGGCAGAGAGCATATTGGAGTATTGCGTAGCAATGTTGCTACGCGGTGAAGTTTGCCTATGGCAAGTGAAGTTGCTTCGCAGTGAAGTTTAGGTTTTACCTAAGTGAAGTTTGCACTTTTACGTGCAAGTGAAAAAGGAGAAAAATGAAAGAATCCGACTTACGAACAAAAGCAAAAGATTTTGCATTACGCATATTTAAAATTTGCGACGAAGTAGATGCAACTAAGTGGCGAGCTGTTCTTATTAATCAAATGGTCAGAAGTGCTACTTCTATTGGGGCAAACATACACGAAGCAAACTATGCATCAAGCAGAGCGGACTTTATAAACAAGTTGAATATCGCGTTAAAGGAATGTAGCGAAACGGAATATTGGATTGAAATGCTTGTTGGCGCAAACACTATTAGTGAGCAAGTTGCTAAAGAATTATTGCAAGAAAGCGGAACGATTCGTCGTATGCTTGTAAAATCTATTACCACGGCAAAACAAAACAACGTAGAGCAGAAGTAGGGGATAAGCTAATAAAAAGAGAGAACTTGGTTTGTTCTCTCTTTTTATTTTTAGTAAAATATCCACAACTTCGCCTAAGGGCGAAACTTCACTTGCCATAGGCAAACTTCACTAACTTGATTACAAGTTAACTTCACTGCGAAGCAACTTCACCGAAATAGGCTCCGCTATTTCTTTACTTTTAGCAAATCTCCACGTAGCCTTTCAGCATCTTTGCGTACAAAATAAATTGGAACAAGTGCAAATACTGCAATAACTGCTGCTGCAAGGAATATTTCAAATGGTGGTAGGTAATCAACCGATTGATTGTCTACTTTCATTAGGTTGATTATCATCGTAATTAGCGGACCAATTAGCATTGGGAGTAGTACGGTAAAGCACATCTTTACGCCTTGGAATCTACCCTCTGCGCCCTTTGGAATGTAGTCTTGGAACGATGACATCAACGCGCTACCACCGCTTAGTAGTGAGCCGAGCATAAAGGTGCCGGCGATAACGAGTACGTAAACGTAAGATTCTTGTGGCATATACTTCATAAGGTAT